>JAYULN010000100.1:0-14990 GCA_043763525.1 Hymenobacter sp. | reverse complement strand
TGGGCGTGGTTTGATTCTTTTCGCACCTTATTAGTGCGACTTGAGACCTCAGTCAGAAATTGGAAATCCTGGCATTATTTAGCTGCTTTTATGATGGTAGTAAAAGTTTAAATGTCTTCAGCTTTATAAGCCGGCCAGACGTGCTGGCAACGAATACATCAATCAAACAGGTTACAGCGAGGAAGTGCCGACCAATCAGTTGAGGGTTTTGTCCCGAACTTGCCGGCTCGTACAGCCATCAGCCGCGCTTGCTTCCTATTTATTCTGCCGTTTCCTTCAATGGCCTCATGTCTGGCGGCGGCACCCGACCGTGGGCGGTACGGGTTCAGGAAGGCCCCCGCGGCAAGCTGAGTCCGTTTGTGGTCAAACTGTTCAAGGCTTCGCACCTCGACCAGCACCCGCACCTAGCGGCCGAAGTGTTTGGCTCTGTGCTGGCGGATATGTTCGACCTACCCCACCCGGAACCGGCCCTGATTGAATTTTCCCCCGCATTCAGGGCCACCCTCGACGAGCCGCAACAACGGCAGTTGGCCGAAACAGCCCCCGGCTTGCTGTTTGGCTGCCGCCTGGTCGAAGGCCCGTACCCGTACTCCCGCGCTTTGCCCCTGAAAAAGCTGGAAGCCTACGAAATGGAAACCATTTACGGCTTCGACAACCTTATTCTCAACACCGACCGCCGCCCCGACAAGCCCAATTTGCTCATGCCCGACGGCGAAGAAGCCGTCTTAATCGACCACGAGCTTTCTATGTCCGGCATTGCGCGGGCGTTCAGCAATTTAATCGACGGTCGTTGGGAACACCTTTACCAGCGCCACCTGTTCTATGCTCCCCTGAAGGCCCGTGGCCCGGCTGCCGCCGCCGCCGCCTTTGGTACCTTCACCGAATACCTGCGCGGCCTGAACCCCCAACTGCTACGGCCGTACCACCAGCAACTTTCGGCGCTGGATTGCTCGCTGCCCGACTTCAATTTATTCTTCGAGTACCTTTGTTACCAAAAGGCCAACGCCGGGCAGTTTCAAACCCAGTTGCGCCACACCTTCTCGTGAACACGATTTACTTCAACCTGCTCAAGTACGTGCATTCCCCCTTTCTTGGGGAGGAAGTGAACGTGGGCATCCTGCTCTGTTTCCCGGAGCAGGGGCGGCTGGAATTTCGTTTTCCGGCCAAATTCAAGCGCCTGCGCCACTTATACCAATCGTTTTCCGAGCGCCAGCTGCTCACCTACCTCAGTAGCTTTGGCAAGCGCGTGGCCCGGGCCAACACCGAACTGACCACCGCCCTCAGCGCCGAACAGTACACCGCCTTTATCACCCGCGAGCTGGTGCCCGCCGATGCCACCGTCCTGCGCTTCGGGTCGCTCACCAAAGCCGTTGCCTATCCCGATGATGACCCGCAACAAGTAGCCGACCAGTATTACGAGCTATACTTTGCCGAAACTCAACCCGCGCCCCGTGCGGGCCAGCATAAGCGCGACTCCTTTCTGATTAGTAATTTCCGCCGCAACCTGGAAGCCTACGACACGGGCGTGTTCCAACTGTTGCGCCGCAACGTGGAAGTGCAGGCCGCCGCCACGGCCATCCGCTTCGATTACGCCTGGAAAAACGGCACGCAGAACTTCATCAAGCCCGTCAGCCTCGACCTCGCCGATGCCGACGAAATCAACCGCAAAGCCGTGTACACCCACGGCTGGCTGCACCTGCTGGCCCCGGTAGCAGCCGCCGAAAAATACCGCTTCGACCTGCTGCTGGCCCTGCCCTCCGACCGCAAGCTGTTTCCGGCGTTCGACAAAGCGGTGGAAATCCTAAACGCCACGGCCGCCCCCAAACAGCTCATTACCGAAGGCCGCCGCCTCGAAGAATACGCTGATAATGCCGCCCGCCACCTGCGCCAACATCACCAAGCCAACCCGCTCGGACTTTACGCCGAAACCGCCCCCAAATAAGAGCCCCGTTCCAACGGGGCTTTTTTGTGCCAGTGCCAGGCGTAGCTTACGCCTTTCCCAGCCACTTCACCCGGTGCCACGCTAAGAACTCGGGGTCTGGCAGAAACCGCCGTTTCGTCGGCAGCCGCAGCCCCTGCCCGTGAAAGCGCCCCAGCAACCCCTGCGCCGCTTCGACATCGGGCCGCTTCGGGGCCCGCACGGCGGGCGCTACTTCTATCACGTAGTCGGCGGGCCGGATGGTGAACAGGCCCAACTCAAAGGCGCGGTCGTGCAGGGCGTTTAGGGCAAGGCCGTTGCCAGCGAAATACTATTTATTTTGGTTGCCAATCCAGTTAGTGTTTCGTATATTTAGGCATCTATTCACTAACGCATTTTATTATGCTCAACCCTACTAACCTAGCAGAAGTCCAGCAGTTTGTAAAGTATGTCGTTTTTGACCTCGACGTGAATTTTCATCCGGACACAGATTTCAACGACTATACAAATTCATCAGGTCTACCTTGTTTTGACAAGCAGAATGCTGACAGTCTGAACTCAGTTTTAGCTCAAGCCTTTATTATATGCGGGGCAAATGGCACTGACATTTATGAAGTTTCCCTACCAATGCTCCAAGCCCGCGTATTCGTGTAAATTGGCAGGTGCGACACTAAAACGACCTGATTGGTAATTGCACCAGTCAGGTCGTTTTTGCGTTCAGAGAGTATGTCAGATGTACACTCCGCTGCTATCCGCAGCTATAATATGTCGCAGATTAAGGGCAAAAATACCAAGCCCGAAATGTTGGTACGCCAGTTCCTTCATGCTCAGGGCCTGCGTTACCGCTTACACGACAAAAAGCTGCCCGGCAAGCCTGACCTAGTCTTGCTCAAGTATAAGACGGTCGTTTTTGTCCACGGCTGCTTCTGGCACAAACACGAGGGCTGCCGATACTTTGTAGTGCCCAAAACCCGTACCGATTTCTGGCTTACTAAAATCGGTAAAAACGTTACCAACGACGAACGGCAGCAGGCTGAACTAACTGCCGCAGGCTGGAAGGTGCTTACCATTTGGGAATGCGAACTTAAACCTGCTGTCAGAAATGACAGCCTAATCAAGCTTTTTGCCAAAATAACTGGCATTACTGACAGCAACATAACGTAGTTTTGTGTTTAATTGCAGCAGAAAAAGATGGTATGCTGTCTTTTTCATTCCGACACAATGAACTATATAGACTTATTCGCCGGTGCTGGTGGCCTGTCGGAAGGCTTCTATAACGCGCGGTTTCATCCGGTGGCCCACGTTGAGATGAACCGTGAAGCCTGTAATACACTCCGCACTAGGCTGGCTTGGTATTACCTGCACGACCACCAGACGCGGGAGCCTTACAACGCTTACCTGCGGCAGCGCATCACCCGCAAGGAGCTGTACGCCTTGGTGCCGCCCCACCTGCTGAAGTCGGTTATTAACAAGCCGATTGGAGAAGACACCCGCGAGGAGATATTCAAACAGATTGACGAGCAGCTGGCCCGGCTGCCGGCCGACGACCGGCAGGTGGATTTAATCATCGGCGGGCCGCCCTGCCAGACGTTTTCCGTAGCGGGCCGCGCCCGCCTGGGCGCGGCTGCCATGGAGGAGGACCCGCGCAGCCGGCTTTATCTGCAATACGCGAAATTTCTGGAGAAGTGCCAGCCCCGGATGTTCATTTTTGAGAACGTGCTGGGGATGCTCAGCTTCCGGCAGAGCCAACAGCTCGACCTGATTCGGGCCGCTTTTGATGCGGTGGGCTACGAAATGGACGTGCGCGAATGGAACGCCCGGGAGTTCGGCGTGCTGCAGAGCCGGGAGCGGCTGGTCATCGTGGGCTGGCGCAAGGAAGGGCCGGAAAAGCTGGGGTACCCTAATTTCTACATCCTTAACGAGCAGAGAGCCGCAAGCAGCATACGGTGGCCGAGGTGCTCGCCAACCTGCCGCCCCTCACCATTGCCGAAGAAGGCAACAAGGGCCGGAAGGGTGGGCCGTACCCGGTTTTTGATTACCCCGTCCGGCTGGAGCGCGGCCAGGAAACCGATTACATTATCAATCAGGGCCTGCGTGAGCGCTGCCCGGTGCTGACGTGGCACGTGGCCCGGCCCCAGACCGCAACCGACCGCGAGATATACCGCCTCTACATTGAGGACTGGGCGGCCAAAAAAGACCTGCCGGCCGCTGCCCGCCTGAAATACCACGAGCTGCCGGACCGGCTCAAGTCGCACAAAAACAAGCTCGAATTCAGCGACCGGTTCAAAGTGGTGGCCCGGGAGCTGCCCTACTCCCAGACTGTGGTGGCGCACATCCACAAGGACGGGCACTACTACATTCACCCCGACCTCGACCAAGCCCGCTCCTTATCGGTGCGGGAGGCGGCCCACCTGCACAATCAGCGTAAGGATGCGCGGTATTGTATTGGTTCTAACTGACAGGATTTCTCCAGCGCTCCGTTGAGCATGAATAGTTTGGGGTCTGTGTCAAATTTAAAGACTCGGTATAAGTAATAATTATCAAGTTCAGCAGACACTTTTACTTCATTGCTGGAAGCAAAAAATGGAGTCATTCGCCCAAAACGAGTGGTTTTTACCTCAATTAATCTTTCTTTTCCGGTATCTTCAAAAGAAAGCACATCGTAGCCTAATCCGTCACCTTTGGTTTGGGAAACATGTTCAATTCGCTCGGCTAGTTTCGGTTTTCCAGCCTTGAGTAACCTTGCATACTCCACCTCTAAAACAAACATTTCTCCCGCCTTTCCCAGCGAAGCATTTCGCGTTTCCCGTTCCAGATAATTTACACCAAGAATTAATTTCGGCTTGCGAACCTGACCGGTCTTGTTAGTACGGGAGTTCTTTTCACGCAATGGCACACCAACAATAGCGTCTGTCAGGTCAAATAGTTTGACTGGCATAATCATGGGTTTATCCACCAGGTTTTTCACCGTAATTTGAAGGGTTGGATTAGCAGTTAAACGCGCTTCAACAACTTCTCGCAATAAGTCCTGATACTTGCTACGTGGCTTGTAACCGTCAACATACGGATATCCTAACTCTAAAAGAACAGCACTAATGTTGGCGTGTTTGAACTCAATTGAACCAAGTGTTCGTCCGTTCAGCAAAGACATTAGTACTCGGTTTATTTCTCTTTTGTTGAAGGAAATACCGCGTAGCTCTTTATCGAGCATTCCTAAGTATGCTGATACGATTATTTCAACTTCAACTTGTGACCAGTCAGACATATTTAGAGGTTTTTGTGTGCTACAGCAAAAGGGGAGAACATAAATTACTGCCGTTTACAATCAGAAGAATTTCAGGCCACATAATTTACGAATAGCATGTCAGAAATCGCCTTCCCTGTTCTTACCGGAGCAGAGCAAAATGTTCGTCAGGCAACTCTTATTCTGCTCAAACGTGAAAGCAATATTACGTCAGATATAATCAGCCAGACCGTTGCATTTGCTACCCAGGTAGCCGGCAGCCAGCCGTTGAACCTGGCAGCCATTTGTGAGAGCGTCGAAAAAACATTGGCTGCTTTAGTGGCCGAAAACCGCACCGTGGCGGCGTTATAGCCTCGCCTTTCCCTTGACGGAGCACTCACTGTCCGTCCCTTCATTCTGCCCCCGGCCGACGACCTGCCCCTCAAGGCCCGCGACCTGGCGGGCGGCCCAATGGGCTGGGAGGCGCACCAGGGCTTTTTCGTGTATCGCAACCGGCGGCTGCTGGTGCCCGGCGGCTGGCTGGGCCTCTCAAAAGTCAACCCCGCGTTCAACCGCGTCCGCATCCGGCTCGACCTGACCACGACCGCCGATGCCGACTGGCAGGTAGACGTGCTGAAAAGCCGGGCCACCGCCCCACGCCTCGCCCGTGAGTTTCTAGACCATATTGGTGCCCGGGTCCGGGCGCTGGCTACGCAGAATCACCGCGCCGGCCAAGGCCCCCGTGAGACCGGCGAAGCCAGCACCTATGAACCCGTCTGGCTTACCCAGCCCTCAACTACCCGGCGGCCTTTCCTGCTCAACCGCGCCCATCCGGTGCTGGCCCAGGCCCTGAACCCCGCCACACTGGCCGACGCGAAGGCGCTGCTCAACCTTGTGTTGGGGCTGATAGAAGAAACCGCGCCGCTCGGTGGCTGGGGCCTAGCAGAGCCCGCCACCCAACCAGCCATGACAGTCGGAGCCGGGCAGGAAGAAATGGCTGCCAGTTTGCGCAGCTTGTTTGGCATCCTCACCAGCTCTGGCCGCACCACTGAAGAAGCTCGTGCCTTTCTACTCAACGCCGAACCCTACAACCAGTACCCTCAGCTCATCAACCAGCTATGACCGAACGCTACCAGGATGCCCGCCGCATCGCCATTCTGTTTCTCAAACAGTTCCCTAAACCCAGCGACGACCAGATTAGCCTAGCCGTTACGTTTGCTAAATCAGCCTTTGCCGAGCTGGACGATGCGCTGCTGACTGAAGACCTGAAGGTCACGCTGGAAACGACCACGGAGGAGTACAAGAAGCTGCAAAACGCGAAGACCTACGTTCCCTGGCTAACCGAGGCCCGCGGCAGCATCACGTTCCATTTCTGGCTCCGCTACAAAGCATACCTGCGCGAAAGCATTGCCCCGGATTCCGTTGACCAGCTCGACCGGATGACCGATGCGGTGCTCGATGGCATGTTCAATCCGGAGGTGCCAGGACAGCAGGACCGGCGCGGCATGGTCGTCGGCCATGTGCAGTCGGGTAAAACCGGCAACTACACCGGCTTGGTTTGTAAGGCCGCCGATGCCGGGTTTCGGTTCATCATCATCCTGACGGGCATGACCAGCGACCTGCGCAGCCAGACGCAGGACCGCATTGATTTAGGCTTTATCGGCCGCAAGACCCAAGCCGGCGTGCTGGACGGCCCGATAGCGGCCGACAACTACATTGGCGTTGGGGCCGACCCGGCCAACCGGGGCCGGCAGTTCTACCTGCACAACCTCACCACGAGCGGACTGGACGGGGATTTCAAAACCCGGGAAGCCCGCCGCTACAATGCCGACCTGGGCAGCATCCCGGTAGTCGCCATTGTTAAAAAAAACCCGGCGGTGCTGAAAAGTCTGCTCAAGTGGCTGGCCGGCCGCGCCACCCGCGTGGGCGAGCAGGGCTACGTGCTGCGCAACATGCCGGCCCTGATTATTGATGACGAGGCCGACAACGCTTCCATCAATACCAAGTACGTCCTCGACGATGCGCCCAGCGTGGCCAGCCCCGCCACCCTCAAACGCCAGCAGGAGGCCACGGTCATCAACAGCGCCATCCGGGCGCTGCTGATGCTGTTTGAACAGCGAGCTTACGTAGGGTACACCGCCACGCCCTTTGCCAACATTTATATTCCCACGCTCGATGCCGAAGTGGCCGACGGAATGAGTTTCAGCGTCCCCGGCCTGCATCCGCTGCCGCTGGGGCAGGACTTGTTTCCGCGCGACTTTATCATTAACCTGCCGGCGCCGTCCAACTACATTGGTCCGCACCGCATTTTTGGCATGACGGACGACGACGACGCGACCATTCTGCCGGTGCTCGTGCCCGTTACCGACTACGCCGACCGGATTCCTGACCGCCACAAAAACGGTACACCGCGGCCCACCACGCTGCCGCCTTCGCTGGAAAAGGCCATTCGCTGCTTTGTCCTGACCTGTGCCATCCGGCGTGCCCGCGGGCAGGAAGGCAAGCATAACTCCATGCTCATTCACGTTTCGCAGTTCAACAGCTGGCAGGAGGACATTGCCAAGCTGGTGAACCGCAAGCTGAGAGACTACCAGGAGGCCATCCAAAACAACGACCCGGCCCTGCTGGCCGACTTGCGCACAACTTGGCAGCAGGAATACGAGCCACTCACTGCTGCCCTTAGCGCCGAAACCGGCCCTTACCGCGACCCGTTCGTACGCCCCCATACCTGGGAAGAAATTGAGCCGTTGCTTCACCCGGCTGCCGCCCGCATGGAGGTGCGCATCGTAAACGGCCAGGCCAAACCCGGCTCCGACCCGCTGCTGCAGCCCCTTGACTACAGCGAGGCCGACCGCCAGGGCCAGGTGCTGTCGGTTATTGCCATCGGCGGCAACAAACTTTCCCGCGGCTTTACCCTTGAAGGTCTTTCCGTGAGCTATTATCTGCGGGCCACGCGGATGTACGACACGCTGATGCAGATGGCCCGCTGGTTCGGCTACCGGCCCGGCTACGTGGACTTGTGCCGCCTTTTTACCACGCCCGAACTGAAGAAGTGGTACCGGTCAGTAACGCTGGCAATGGAGGAAATACGCAACCAGTTCGACCTGATGAGTGCCATTCCCGGCCGCAGCCCCCAGGACTACGGAGTCCGCATCCGCACTCTGCCCGGCGAGTTGCAGATTACGGCCGCTAACAAACGCCGCACCGGCCGCAAAATGGAGCTAAGCTATTCCGGCACCGTCATCGAGACCTATAACTTCCGGCTCACGCCCGACGAAATCAACCACAACATGGCGGCCGGCCAGCGCCTCATAGCCGGCCTTACCGGTGGCCCCGTCGCGTTGCGCACCGGCCAGCCCTACGGCTGGTTTGACGTACCCACCAGCAAGGTGCTTGACTTCCTGAACGAGTACAATGCCCACCAAGCTACGCTTATCCGCTCGCTACTCACCGAGTACATCAGCGCCCAGCAATCGACGGGTAACCTGACCAGCTGGACGGTGGTGCTGGCTACGGCTGACCGCAAGGATGCGGCGACAGCCACATTTAGCATCAATGGCGACGAAGTGCCGGTTTCTACGCTGCTACGCAGTGAGGACGACGCAACCGGCCTTGACTATCAACTCAAAAACGCCCGCATCCTCAGTCCCGGCCACGAGGCGCTTGACCTTGATGACGAAGAGTACCAAGAGGCGCTTGACGAAACCATTGCCCGGCAAAAACCTGATGCGAAAAATGTGGCGGTTCGTCCTTCCGGGGTGCAGGTCCGCCTCAAACGCGACCCATCAAAAGCGTTGCTGCTGCTGTACCCGCTTGACCCCGCCGGTACGGGCACTCCAGGGCATCCCCGGGCCAGTGCCCCCGTACTCGGCTATGCCATCAGCTTTCCGGTGCTGGAGAATGACCAGAAGGTGAGCTACGTAGTGAACGAGCAGTTCTTCCGCAACCCGGAGCTTGGCGGCGGTCTGGAAGAGGAGGACGACTACTAACCGGCCGCCCCGATGCTCTCACTTCCCGAACTCTGGCGGCAAATGCATGACCGCCTTCCGGCCCCTGGTCTTTTCGACTGGCGGCCCTGCGTTCCCGGCGACCATCCCCCACTGGGTGCCGACCTGCTGGGCGTGGACGGCGTGTCTCCACGCCCCATGCTGCTCCTGCACCTGCCCCGCTACTTGGCGCAATCATTCACGGCCGATTATCGGCACCACGGCCTGCGCCTCGAATCGCTGGAAGCCAGCGGCGGTGCCCTCGCTTACCTGGCACTGATTCTGGACGACGACAAGCTGACCGATGTTTTCGCGGCCCTTGCCGCCGACATCGTGCAGGCCAGTAGCACCGCCACCACCGACCTGAGCCGGATGCGGGCCTTCGTGCAACGCTTGGAACACTGGGAGGCCCTGCTTCGGGCCTTCAATTCCGAAGGATTGAGTGCCAGCGTGCAACAGGGCCTCTACGGCGAGTTGTACGTATTGCGGCAGTTGCTCCTGGGAGGCGTAAGCCCGGCTGCCGCGCTCGATGCCTGGGTTGGGCCACTACGCGAGGCACAGGACTTCATCGTTCCCGACACGGGCGCGGCCGAAGTCAAAACCCTTGGTCCTGGTAATACAATTATCAAAGTCAGCAGCGTGCAGCAGCTCGATGAAACGCCGTTTGCCCGCCTCTTTCTGGTGGCTATTTACCTCGGCCCTGCCGGACCAACAGCGGAAACCCTGCCCGCCCTGGTCGCTGCGCTGGCCGCCCATCTGGCACCGCACCCGGCCGCGCTCGAATCCCTGACGCTACGCTTGCGCCAGGTTGGGTATCTCGACGTGCAGGCCGCCCGCTACCAGGGCACGACCTACACCGTGCAGGGCCAGGAAGTGCTGCGGGTACAGGACGAATTTCCGCGCCTGCGCCACGCCGACCTGCCGGCCGCCATTCCCGCCCTCACCTACTCGCTCGACCTCGCCGGTCTGGCTGCTTACGCCTGCCCTTTCGCCGACCTACTTACGCTATTCTACCATGGACGAAGCTGAACAACTCCACGACTTTCTGCGCGACCTGAACCAGGAAATTCGCCAACGGGCCGCCAGTGAGGGTGTCCTGTTTGAGGAAGCCGCCACCCTGCACCTCACCGACCTGCTGGCCGATGTGGACCTGACCGCCGATGTCGTATTCTGCACCGAAAGCCGGCAGGCCGGCAGTGTCGTGTACCGGATTGATGCCTTTGCCCTGGGCGAAGACGGCGAAAACCTGGACCTGTTCGTGGTTCAGGCCACCGACGAGAGCGACGAAATCACGACGCTCAACACCGCGGAGCTCGGCCGCCTCTCGCGCCTGCCCGAGCAGTTTCTGACCCGAGGCCTCAACGGCTACCTGAAAACGGAAATTAACCGCAACTCGCTGGCCTACGAGCTGGCCACCCGGTTGCACAGCGAGCAATATCAACCCGTGCGGGTACGGATTTTCGTGTTGACCAATAACCTGCTGGGTATCCGGGTGCAGGGCATCGAAGAGCGCCGCACCAAGCACGGGGTGCTGCTCCAGTTTCATGTCTGGGACCTCGACCGTTTTTACCGCACCAGTACCGGCGGGTATGCCCGCGAACCGATTGAAATTGACTTTGTGCGTGATTTCAACGGGCCGTTGCCCTGCCTGCCGATGCCGGTCGGTAACGACGATTACCAGAGCTACCTGGCCATTCTGCCCGGTGATGTGCTGGCCGATATTTACGAGAAGTACGGGGCCCGACTGCTGGAGCAAAACGTGCGCTCCTTCCTGCAGTTCGGGGGTAAAACCAATAAGGGCATCCGCGACACGATTAAGGAAGTCCCTCACCGTTTCCTGGCCTACAACAACGGCTTGGCGGCTACCGCCAGTGAGGTAGAAATGGCGACCTTGCCCGAAGGCGGCAAGGGCATTGCCAGCATCCAGGCGCTGCAAATCGTGAACGGTGGCCAGACCACCGCTTCCATTTTCCAGACCCGCCGCGAGCTGAATAACAAGGACAAGGACGCTGACCCGCTAGCCCAGGTCTTCGTGCAGATGAAGCTGACCGTGCTGCGTCACCCCGAAGAGATGGCCGTGATGGTGCCACTCATCTCCCGCTTCGCCAACACCCAGAACGGTATTTCGCCGGCAGACTTATCGGCCAACAGCGAATTCAATGTGGAGCTGGAACGAGTATCGCGCACCACCACCGCGCCCGCGCCGGCCGGCACCCAGGTGCTCACCCGCTGGTTTTACGAGCGCGCGCGGGGGCAATACAAGGTCGAGCTGGCGCGGCGCATCACCAAAGCCAGTCGCACTGCTTTCGAGCGCGAAAACCCCAAAATGCAGGTACTGACGAAAGAGTCAGTAGCCAAATTTGACCTGACGTGGGATGGCTGGCCGCATATTGTAGCGGGCGGCACCCAGAAACTCTACTCCTTTTTCATCAACCCGCCCGACGGTAAAACAAAAATAAAAGCCAGAACCAAGCCCCCGGTACCAGACAAATTCTGGTTTCAGGACCTGGCCGCCAAAGCTGTTCTGTTCCAATCCACTGAAAAACTATACGACCAGATTTTTGGTCGGGGTGGTGGCTATCGGGCCCTCACCGTTTGCTATTCGGTGGCGTGGCTCCGGCAACTGATGAACCCGGAACCAGTCAGTCTTAACCGCATCTGGCGGCAGCAGGGACTTACCGAAGCAATGAATGAGGCAATGAAGGCCACGCTGCAGGTAGTGGACGACTACCTGCGCCGCACAGCCGAAACCCGCACCGCACGCGAGTGGGCCGTGAAAGAAGAGTGCTGGCTGGAGTTGCAGCGTCAGCCCGTACCGCCCGCGCTGACGGCGGCCATCCGGGCCGTTCCGGCCCCTGACCGCGCCGCCGATACTCCCCGTGCCCGCCAGACCCCGGAGGAGCTGGCCCGCGAGGAGCAGCGTGCCCAGGCGGCAGCCCTCACTTCGTTGGGGGAAGATGCCTGGGATGCCATTGAAACATGGGGCCGGCAAAGCCAGCGTCTCACCCCGCGCCAACTCGAATTGAGTGGCAGTATTGCCCGTGCCATCGAGCTGAACCGCCCCCTGACCGAATCCGAAATCAAGAACGGACACGCGGCCATCGACGCGGTACTAGAATATCAGCCCGACTTGCTAAGTGGCCTGGAAGAACCAACAACCACCCCACCGGCTGCTACCGGTTCCCGCGACGACCAACCCCTGACGCTGGAGCTGCTGCAGCGACTTTACGACTGGGAACGTGCCAGCAAACGCCTGACTGACTTTCATTTTAACATGATACGCAAGTTGGTTCGTGAGCAACGCCTTCCCAAATCTTTCGAAGAAAAACTAATACGTGACATTGTTCAGCGTGCGCGCAGCAAAGGCTTTGCTGGCTAACCCGAAAACAGAAATATCACCCCAATAACTTCCTCTTATGAACCCCGGCCTAACCGAGCAAACTCAGCAAACAATTATTGACCTTGCTCACGCTTTTGATGGTTACGCCTATGCTGAGCAGCACTGGCATACAGAGGGAATAAGTCATGGAACCTTGCTGAAGCAAATGCAGCAAATGCAGGAATCAAACCGGTTTGTTCTGAACCCTGACGTAAATTTTGCTGTCAACTTTTACATGCACCGGAGCTTTCGGCGTCAAGGATTTCTACCCGAGTCAAGAAGTAGTCATTGGTATGATATGGTCTTACTTTACCTTCATTTATACCGTGTTCCCATCTCACAATCCTGTCGTCATATCGAGTTTTACAACAGCTGGGCACATCGACAGAAGGGAACAGCTGAATCTGCCGCCGCAGAACTTCGGGAACTGCTACGGCGAGGTTAACTAACTTAGAGCGCACAAAGAAGGCCGGCTCCCCGCGATGAGGAGCCGGCCTTTCCGGTTGTTAATGCACACCAGTCTAATCTTGTGCGGCATCCCAATGTGCCGGAGTCGCTTCGGCCGCGAGCATCGGCGCTTCAACGCGCGACTCCGCTACCTTGAGAGCAAGCGCAGGCGGGATAATGGGCGTACCCGCCACCAACTCACCAAACAGCGGATTGGCCGGCAATTCCTGTCCGTCGTTGCCGTCCGGCACCTGGTTGAAGATAACCAGCTCCTCGCCGGGCGTGCTTTGCGCCAAGTGGTCCACCAGCACCTCCTGCCCGCTGTTGGCGTGCAGCGCCTGCGTTAGCAGCGTGTAGGTGCTCACGTCCACGTTGTAAAGCTGGTTCAGCGCGTTCATCTGCGTGGCCGCGTCCTCGGCCGCCCCGATGGCATCGGCCAGGAGTTGCGTGTGCCAGCGGGCCTTCTGGTCGGCTTTGGCCCGCAGGCGAATAGCGCGCTTCATGCGCCGCTTAAATTGGGTTTGATAGGCCGTAAGTGCCATAACGAGTAAGAATTAGGAGGTGAAAGAAAACCTGCGGCCACATTCGGCCGGCCGAATGTGGCCGCAGGTTTTCCGACTTAGGCCACGTACTCAATTGCCAGCGGGTTGGTATTGTTGTTGTTGAGGGCGTAGAATTTGCCGTTAATCTGCTGGTAGAAGTTGATGCCCACCACGCCCACTACCAGCGCGGCAGCGGAAGGGGCTACCGGGAAGGTGGCCACGACCGTTTGGTTGGCCAGCGCCGCGCCGCTCACGGGCAGAATGCCCAGCGGGGCCGATACCACGCCATTCGTAAAGGTCATGGCCTCCATGTCCAGCGACGAGGCCGCGAAGATTACTTCGAAGTGCGTGGTGCCCTGCGGAGCCGCGATGTCCGAAGCCGGATTCAGTGCCGGGATGCTCATCGTCACGTCCGCCCCGGCCCCTGTCACCTCGTAAGGGAAGTACATGGTTTGGCCAATGCCGGCCCCGGCGTTGAAGTTGAAGCCGAGCAGCGGGGCCGAGTTGCTGGCATCGAACACCCGCTGGCCCCGGTCGTTGGTGTCGTCGAGCCCGATGACCTCGCGCATCACCTTCGTGAGGCGGGCGGCCAACAGGCTGTCGCTGGCCGAAGCAATGGCCACGCGCAACGAGTCGCGGAGCAGCTTGCTGTACTTGGCGGCCAGGCCAAACTCGGCCGCATTTTCGCGGGTACGCGCCCGGCTCGGGGCGCTGGCGAAGGCCGCTTTATTGCCTTGCGGCTTTTGGGAGATGTTCCCGTTCTTTCCGAACACCAGGCCCCCTACGGTGCCCTGGATGCCCACAATACCTGTCTGACGTGCCATAGTGGTAGGTTGTTAAAGATTGAAAATCTGTTTGTATCGTGGCTGCTTGCGCTTGCGCGACCTTGCTACCAGGTGCAGCCCACCCCGTAGCGCCGCTTGTTTTTGTAGTTGAATTGCCGCCACTGGCGCGGCGTAAGCACGCCCACCGCCCCGCACTTCCAGAGCCCGCGCCGGGCGGCCACGGCCGAGGCCTGCTGCGCGGCCCGTCCCGCTACCCGGTGCTTCGGGTCCCAGGCCCACACCCAGCCGCGCACCACCAGCAGCGAATCCAGCGCCAGGGCCGGCCCGCCGGCCATCGGCAACCGCACCGTGGCCAGCGTCCGCCCGTACAGGTCCACACCGCGCCGCCCGAGCAGTACCGGCCGTGCTGATTTGAGCAGCTGCGCTACCGAGTCGCCCGCCTGGTGCCCGAACGGCTGGCCCAGTTCCGGCGCGTCCACGCCGAGCAGCCGCACCCGGTACACCACGCCCCCAGCCAGCACGTCGTAAGTATCGGCATCCACGACCCGCACCACCCGCCCGGATTCCTGGCTAGGCACAACGGTGGACGGCCGGGTCCCGGTCAACGCCAGCGTCGCCCCTTCCCCCAATCCGAAACCAGTAGCAACCAAGAGCAACCACCCGCTGAAATACAGTGCTTTATCTTTCATGACACGAACCTACGGACGGCC
>JAYULN010000099.1:0-6195 GCA_043763525.1 Hymenobacter sp. | reverse complement strand
CTGTGCAAATCAAATGGCGGCCCGCCCAAAACACCCGAAATAGCTCCGGTAGATGCTTCGGACCCGCCTGGAAGCGCTTCGGCCGGGCCGGGAAGTGCCATGGGTAAGGCGGGCGGAATTTCGGGGAGGCCGGCGCATTTATCAGGGGCTCCGGCAAGTGCTGCGGAGGGGCCGGAGGTTTCTTCCGCTGCTCCTTACGTCAGCTCAAACTGCAGCCGCAGCAAATTTGCGTACAGCCCACCTTCGCGCTCGCTCAGCTCCTCGTGCGTGCCGGCTTCCACGATGCGGCCGCCATCAATCACCAGGATTTTATCGACTTTGCGGATAGTGCTCAGGCGGTGGGCGATGATTAGGCTCGTGCGGCTTTGCATCAGCTCATCGAGCGCACCCTGGACCAGCTTTTCGCTTTCGCTGTCGAGGGAGGACGTGGCTTCGTCCAGAATCAGGATGGCGGGGTTTTTCAGGATGGCGCGGGCGATGGCCACGCGCTGGCGCTGCCCGCCCGAGAGCTTGATGCCCCGGTCGCCCACCACGGTGTCGAGCGCCTCGGGGAAGGCCTGGATGAACTGCCAGGCATTGGCCCGCTGGGCAGCTTCGATGATTTCGGCATCACTCGCGCCGGGCTTGCCGTAGGCAATGTTCTCGCGGATGGTGCCGCCGAAGAGCAGCGTTTCCTGCGGCACGATGCCGATGTGGTGGCGCAGCGCCGTGAGGTCGTACTCGCCCACATCGTGCCCATCCACGATAATGCGACCGCCGCTGAGCGGGTAAAACTGCATCAGCAGGCCGGCGATGGTGCTTTTGCCCGCGCCGCTGGGGCCGACGAGGGCAATTTTCTCGCCCGCCGCGATGTGGAAGTTGATGTCTTTGAGCACCGCGATATCGGGCCGGGTGGGGTAGCGGAAGGCCACATGCTCGTACCGAATATCGCCCCGGATGCGGGCCGGCACCAGCCCTACGGTCGGCTCGATGTGCGTGGGCTCGGGCGTTTCGTCCAGAATTTCGAGGATGCGCTCCGACGCGCCCAGCGTACTCTGCACCTTGCCGTACATCTCGCCGAGGCCCGCGATGGACGCGCCAATAAAGGCCGTGTAGAGCAGGAAAGTGAGGAGCTGGCTCACTTCGAGGTGGTCGGGGCCGGGCGAGTACACCAGCGTGGCGGCCCGCCACAGAATGAGAATGATGCCACCCGTGAGGCCGATAATGATGAACGACACGAAGCCGCCTCGGAACAGATTGCTACGCAGCGCCGCCTGCACCACGCGGTTGAGCGAGGTACTGTAGCGCTGGGTTTCAAACTGCTCGTTGGTGAAGGCCTTCACCGAATTGATGGCCTGGAGGGTTTCCTCCACGATGGTGTTCGTGTTGGCCAGCTCCTGCTGGGTGCTGCGGGCCAGGGTGCGGATTTTGCGCCCAAACAGCCCCGCTGCCAGGATAATGGGCGGGAAGGTGAGCAGCATAAACAGCGACAGCTTCACCGACACAATCATGATGGCCGTGATGCCGATGAGCAGGGTGAATATCTGCCGGAACAGCTCGGCGATGGTGAGCGAAAACGTGTCCTGAATCTGGGCTACGTCGGAGGTAATGCGCGAGGTAATGGCTCCCACGCGGTTCTGCTCGAAGAAGGGGATGGGCAGCTGCACGAACTTGGCGTAGAGCGCCAGCCGGATGTCGCGCACCGTGAACTCGCTTACCTGCGTGAAAAACCAGATGCGCCCAAACGAGAAACCCCCCTGGCACACGATGATGGCAAACAGCAGCAGCGCAATGCGGTCGATGCCCAGCTCCGTGCCGTTGGGCAGCACAACGGGCTTGTGGTTGGCCGCGCTGATGAGCTTGCCGGCCAGCCACGGAAACGCCATGAAGGTGCTGCTGCTGAGCACCAGCATCAGCAGGCCCACCAGGAATTTGGCGCGATAGGGCAGCACGAAGCGGAAAATCCGCAGGCTGCGCTTGAGAGATTCCTTGTTTACTTTCGGTTTGGGCAGGTCGGCGGTGAGGTCGCTGCCACTGGTATTCATTCCGCTACGGGCCATTGGGTCTAATCTATTCTGCTAAGGATAACGCGGCAATTGCGGCCGCCGGGCATGATGCCCGTGTGAAGCCGGCGGCTATTTTTTCCCGTGTCGGGGCAATTGGCCCGACTGGTCGACGGTCATCACGCCGGCCTCGCCGAAAGGCACGGGCAACTGAATGAGCACCGGCAGCGGCCGGCCCTGGCGCATGGCCGGCTGCCAGCCCGTGAGTAAGCTCACCACGCGCAGGGCCTCGGCATCGCACTCGGGCGAGAGCGAGAGCGCCACCACGGGGTTGCTGGTGGTGCCGTTCGGGTTCACGGTGGCCGTTATCAGCACCTTGCCGCTGAGGCTTTTGGCGCGGGCGGCGGCGGGGTAGTTGATGTGTTCGAGAAAAAACAGGCCCATGGCTCCCTCGCCGCCGGGGTACACCGGGGCGCGGTCGGGGCGGTTGGGGGCCGGGTGTCGCTGCACCTGCATGTTATCGGCCTGCAACACAATGGGCTGCTGGCCGGCGGCCGGGGCCGGAGATGCTTGTTGGGCGAAGGCCGCCGCTGGCCCCAATACGGCCAGGGCAAGGAGTAGAATTTTCATAAACGAGCGAAACCCGGGCACGCGCCCGGGGCCAAAAGAATGCGGATGAGTCGTCAGACGTTCCCGCCGCCGAAATACCTCAACCCGGGGTTAGGCCGCGAGGTTCACGGGAGCGGGGCGGGTGGCCGCCGGGCGCGAGATGGCCAGCAGGCCCAGAAATACCAGCGCCCCGTTCAGCAGCAGAATTTCAAACCCAAACTTGTAGCCGCCCAGCCACGCCACCGAGTGCGACACGATGAGCCACGTGAGCAGCACGGCCGCAGTGCAGGTGGGCAGCACCAGCCCGTCGCGCAGCGCCCGGCGGGTGAGGATGCCGAAGGCAAACAGCCCCAGCAGCGGCCCGTAGGTGTAGCCGGCCGTTTTGAACACGGCATCAATCAGGCTCTGATTGTTGAAGACGCGGAAGACGAGGATGATGCCAATCAGCACCACCGACCAGCCCAGGTGCGTGACCTGCCGCAGCCGGCCCTGCCGGGCTTCGGGATACGTTTTGATGTTGAGAAAGTCGATGCAGAACGAGGTGGTAAGGGCCGTCAGGGCCGAGTCGGCCGAGGCGTAGGTAACGGCGATGATGCCCAGGATGAACACGATGCCGGCCGTGAGCGAGAACTGCGTGGTGGCCAGAAAGGGAAAAACCTTGTCGGTATCGAGCCCACCCTTGAGGTTGAGCAGCTGCGGCAATTGCTCGAGGGGCAGGCCCCGCGCGGCGGCGTATTCATAGAGCAGCACGCCCAGGGTGAGGAATAGCACGTTCACGCCCACAATCACGGGTGTGAACCAGAACAGGTTCTTTTGAGCATCGGCCAGGCTGCGGCAGCTCAGGTTCTTCTGCATCAAATCCTGGTCGAGGCCGGTCATCACGATGGTGATGAACATGCCCGAGGCAAACTGCTTCCAGAAGAACTTATCATCCCGAAAATCAGAGAAGTACATCTGCGACATCGGGCTCTCGCGCACCGTACTAATCAGCGATTTGAAGGAGTAGTTCAGCGCATCCGACATGAAATAGATGCTCAGGGCCACGCAGCTCAGCATGGCCCCAGTCTGGAAAGTATCGGTCCAGAGAATGGTTTTCAGCCCGCCTTTGAAGGTGTAGAGATAAATAAACAGGATGCTGACCACCACCGTTACCGCAAACGGCACGCCCATGGCATCGAACACGGCCAGCTGCAGCACGCCCGCCACCAGATACAGCCGCAGGGCCGAGCCCAGCGCCCGCGAAATCAGGAAGAACAGGGCCCCGGTTTTGTAGCTCCAGTAGCCAAAGCGCTGCTCCAGGTAGGTATAAATGGAGGTGAGGCGCAGCCGGTAGTACAACGGCAGCAGCACGGTGCCAATCACCACGTAGCCGGCCACGTAGCCCAGCACCACGGCCAGGTAGCTCCAGCTTTTGCCGTACACGTTGCCCGGCACCGAAATGAACGTAACGCCCGACAGCGAGGTGCCAATCATGGCAAAAGCCACCATGTACCACGGCGCGTTGCGGTTGGCCACGAAGAAGCTTTCGCTGGTAGCGCCCCGCGAGGTGAGGTAGGCAATGAGGATGAGAACGGCGAAATAGCCTGCAATCAGGCTCAATACTAAAGTTGGCGACATGGAGTGAGTTGGTGAAATGGTGAGCTGGCGAGTACAATCGCCAACTGTCCAATAGGCAAAAGTACCGCTTGGCGGGGCGCTTTGTACAACTCACTATTTCACCAGTTCACTAGCTCACCATTATTCCCACTCGCGCCAGCGCAGCACCTCGCCCACGGCGGGCGCGTGCAGTTCGCCGCGCAGCATGCCGCCGGCCGCCACTTCGGTTAGCTGCCGCAAGGGCTCCGAGGCCGGCTCGTCGCTCAAATCGAAGGTGCCGTAGTGCATGGGCACCACGTGGCCGGCGCGCAGCACGTTCACGGCCTTGGCGGCCTCGTGCGGATTTGCGTGGCTTTTGGCCATCATAAAAGCCGGTTTATAGGCTCCAATCGGCATCAACACAATATCCAGCGGCCCGAACCGCTCCTCGATGGCCTCGAAATGGTCGGCGTAGGCCGTATCGCCGGCGAAGTAAATGAGTTTGTCGGCGGCCTTAATCAGGAAGCTGCCCCAAAGCACTTCGTTCGTATCGGTAAGGCCCCGGCGGTGCCAGTGAGCGGCGGGCAGGTAGGTGATTTGCAGGGGTGAATCCGGCCCTAGGTCGTACTGCTGCCACCAGCCGGCCTCCTGCACGGGCAGGTCCGGCACCATGCCGCGCAGCAGCGGCTCCATGCGCAGCGACGACAGCACGCGCATCTGGGGGTTCTGCCGGGCCAGCAGCTTAATGGATTTCTCGTCGAGGTGGTCGCGGTGCCCGTGCGAGAGCAAGAGGTAGTCGATGCTGCGAATGGCTTCGAGCGGGCAGGGCAGGGAGTGGCGGTGTCGCAACGCCAATGAGCTGAACAGCACCGGGTCGAACAGCAAAGTCACGCCCGCCACGCGCAGCAGAAAGCAGGAGTGGCCCAACCACACCAACAGGTCCTCGGTCGAGGAAAACGCGGCGGTGCAGTCCACCACTTCCGGGGCCCAGGTGTCGCGCTTCTTCTCCTGCTTCTGCGGGTTGGCCGTGAGCTGCCACTTCAGCACCGTGGCCCATTGGGGCTCGAACAGCTCTTCGCCGTTGGCAAATTCGTTGCCGAATAGCTTGTTGCCGGGGTAGCCCGGCCGCACCGTGGGCAGCGCCGGGTTGCGGAGGTAAGAAATGCGTTTGGCCATTCGAGGTAGAGCTGTCTAGTAATTCGGTAAAATCATTCAAAACGTCATGCTGAGCCGGTCGAAGCATCCCTACCGCGCCAGTAATTTAGATTTACTGCTGCGGTAAAGATGCTTCGCGACCGGCTCAGCATGACGTGACGAATTTCTAAACAGCTTCATTCTCGATTTTTAATTGCTGCAACAGCCTTTACGTGCGCCGAATTTCGTCTTTCAAATGCTCAATCAGCTGCACGAACTCGGGTTTGGCCTGGATGCCGTGCTGCCAGGCCAGGCCCATTTCGGCCAGGTTGTACTGGTGCTTTTTGCTGATGGTGGCCCCCGCCAGGCACTGCCCGGCGGCATCGCGCGCCGGCCCCAGCAGCCACAACGTATCCGAGAGGGCGGTGGTGGTGGCCAAGTCGTGCGACACGATGACGACGGTGTTCAGCTCATCCAGGGTCGTCACTTCCATGATGATTTTCTTCATCTCGTCAATCATCGCAATGTCGAGGCCCGAGAACGGCTCATCCAGAATGATGAGGTGCTCGGAACAGAGCAGCTGCTGGGCAATGGCCGCCCGCTGCCGCTGCCCGCCCGAGAGCTGGGCGGGGTATTTGCGCCGGTGCTGGGCCAGGTCGAACCGCGTTAGAAAGTCTTCGACCCGCGCCTTGGCTTCGGCGGGGGCGTGCTTGCGACTGGCGGCCACCAGCAGGTTATCGAGCAGCGTGCGGTGGTTAAACAAAGGGTAGCGCTGCTGCACGAAGCCCACGTCGCCGGGGCACACGGGGCGCTGCGGGTTGGCTACCAGCACGGTGCCGGTGGTGGGCGGCAGCAGCCCCGCGATGATGCGGGCCAGCACCGATTTGCCGATGCC
>JAYULN010000098.1:0-15087 GCA_043763525.1 Hymenobacter sp. | reverse complement strand
GCCACCGAAGGCCTGAGCAGCATTTAATTCACTCCCGATAAGGAGGTAGCCAGTATAATAAGTACTGCTGTTAAGCAGTAGGTTGTAGCGCGAACTTTGTAGTTCGCGTCCCCGCGCCAGTAAAGCCGACCGAACGGTACGGGGACGCGAACTACAAAGTTCGCGCTACACCCCCAGCGGCGCTTGAACCAAGGCACGGCGTAACAGCAGTTAAGCAGTCAGTAGTCGGACATCAAAATGCTGTCAATCAAGATTTAACATCGAAGCTAATTACCGAATACTTGTGTCCAACTACTTACAACGGTTTTCAGCACGGTTGCCAGGCAATGTAGAGACGCATATTTGCGTACCAAGTGTTGAACAGTAACTGATGTTACGCAAGCTGTTGCTGATTTCTCGTTGCTGGTTTGGCGTTTTTTGAGCCTTATCGGAACGGAGTTCAACTACAAACCAGCAACGAGAAATCAGAAACTCCCTGAAACACAAGCCGTGCTTGTTACCTTCGTAACGGCAGCGATAAGATGGTGCGAAATGAACAACGCCGGGCCGCAAAGCTGCAGCCCGGCGTTGAACCGTGCGATGGAGCGAGCTAATCACCGACCAACCGCAAAGTTGCGGCGGGTCAGTGCTCGAACTAACTCAAGTGGCTTCATTTACGCGCCTTTCGAGGCCAGAATATCCACCATTTCGATGTGGGGCGGGCTGGCCCAGAGGTCGGCGTGGGTGCCGAGGGCGGCGGCCACCTGGCCGGCGAGGTGAGCTTTGCGGCCAGCTTCGTCGGGGAAGGTATCGAAAATACCAAACGTGGATGGCCCCAGGCGCAGGGCGTACCAGGTGGTGGTGGCAGGTTCGGCCTGCACAATGGGCAAGGCTCCGGCCAGGAAATCGGCCACGGTTTGCTCGTGGCCGGGCTTCACTTCAAGGCGAACGAGGAGGGCAACTTTTACCATCAGAAAAGAAAATTGGGTGGGTGAATTGAACACAACAAAATCGGCGCAGCTTCGGCTACCGCCCATTCTCAATTCTCCTTACGTACAGTCCGGGCAATCTGCCGAATCTGCTTTAATCCATGATGAAGGTGACTGCCGATTGTACCACGCCGGCATCGCGCAAAATGCGGTTGTGGCCCAGGCCGCGCGTGGGGTGCAGCACCGCGCCCGGCCAGGCGGCCACAATCTGCCTCCCTTCGCTGAAAGGCACAATTTCGTCGCCTTCGTCGTGCAGCACCAGCACCCGCTCGGCCCCGATGCTGGGGCCAGTGGCGGCGGCGGCAAAAGAATCGGCGGTGCGGCCGGTGCTGTGCTCGATGTGAGCGGCGAAGCGGTCCACCAGGTCGTTCGACAAATACAGGAAATCGGCGAAGCGAGCGGCTACGGCGCGGGGGCTCACCGGGGCACTCAGCAGCACCAGGCGCGGCAGGGGCGTGCCAGCGGGCAGCCGCACCGGCAGCCCCGCCACCGAGGCCGCCCCAAACGAGTGCGCCACAATGGCGCGCACCTCCCCCACCTTGTCCACCACCGCCTGCACGGCCCCGCCGAAACCGGTAAGCGTGGCCTGCCGCCCGCCCGATGCGCCGTGCGCGGGGCCATCCAGGGCCACTACGCGGTAGCCGGCGGCCAGCAGCGGCCGCACCCAGGCCCGCCAGAAGCTGGCCCGGTGCTCCCAGCCATGCACCAACACAACGGCGGGCGCGGCGGCCGGCCCCCACTCGTACACGGCTACGGGGCCGGTTTCGTAGGGCATGACACGGTGGCGGGCCTCCGCCAGCACCGCCGCTTCCCAGGGCTTGACGGGCAGGCGGCGGGGCGTACAAAACAACCGCCAGGCCTGTCGGAATGCGATTTCGGGAGCCACCGCCCACAAAACTTTCAGCTGCCAGCGCAGCCACCGCAGGCCGGCCGGCGGCGAGGGGTAGCGTATCATCGGGGCGGCGGCGGGCGGCAGCTGGTCGGCCATAAAAAGGTCGTGGATGGGCGAATACGTATTGGTCATGGCGCAGAACTGGGGGCAGAGTGGAAGGAACGCAGCACTAACCGGGAGTTAACCCGGCAACAATTCCAGCCGCAACTGCCCTATAATTACATAAAACGGGGTTTCGTCATGCACGCGGGCCACTTGCAGGGCCCCCGCCAGGGTGGTAAGTACCTGCGCGGCCTTAGCCGCCGGGCTGCCCACGAAGCGCAGCGTGCCGGTGGCCCGGCCCACGGCCAGCACTTGGGCCAGCCACTCGGTCAGCTCGCGGTTGAAGGTGCGCAGCTCGGCCTGCATGGGCGCGGGCAAGGTGCGAAAATCGGCCGCCAGGGCCCCAAAAAGGCATACGCGGTGGTCGTGGCCGAGGTGGTCGTCGTACACGGCCAGCAGGGCTTCAAACTGCGCGGCGGGCGGCAGGTCGGCCACGCGGGGCAGGTCGCGCCATTTGCGCAGGCGGCGCAGCTGGCGCGTCACCAGGGCCGTGCCCAGGTCGTCTTTGCTGGGGTAGTGGTAATGAATGGCAGCGGGCTTCACGCCCAGCTCGCGGGCCAGGTGCTGGTAGCTGAAGGCATTGTAGCCGCGTTCCAGCAGCAGCACTTCGGCCAAGTCGAGAATGCGGGTGCGGGTGTCGGCGGCCAGCGCGGGAACGGCAGTTTGGGCAGGTATCACAGCGCAAATACAATACTTAAGCAGGTAGCCAGTATTAAGTAGTCAGTAGTCAGACATCAAAGTGCTGTCAATCAATATTTAACATTGGGTCTTACTACCGAATACTTATGTCCGACTACTTACTATACTCGTCGCGAAGTGGAATGCGAAAATCGACTGGCCGGTGTAGTGACGCGACCCGTCGCGGCTCGGCGTTGAACGGCGCGAACGCCGGGACGCGAAGGGTCGCGTCGCTACACCGTGCTCGTAAACCACTTCATGACGAGTATAACTAATAAGTAAGCAATGTTACGCCGTCAATTTCTAGTTGCTGATTCGGTGTTTGGGGGCCTTTTCCGGAACGGAATTCAACCAGAAACGAGCAGCCACCAACAAAGCCCCCTGAAACAAAAGCCACAAAAGCTGCCGGCGTACCAGCAGTTATTGCAGTGATATTACGCAGTTGGCGCGGGGTCGTACCCGGTAAGGCTGTGCCCCATGTCGGATATTGGCAGGCCGCTGGCCGGCACTCGTTGCACAATGGGAAACGGCCTCGTTCAACGGGCGGGCCAGCGTCTCGCGAATACCAGGCACGGGCCACAGGCCCGCTCCATCCGCAGTCAACCACTGAAGAGGAATTCATTGTCCAACAAAAAACCCTTCCCGTTACCGAGAAGGGCTTTCCAATGCAGAAAAAGGTTGTGAAAACTGAAAGCTATTGCTTGATGAGGCGCAGGCGGCGCAGGCCGGCGGTAGTGGGCACTTCCACCAGATACACGCCGGCGGCTTGCCGGCTGAGGTCGAACTGAGGGGCTTCGGCGGTGCCGGGGCGGGTGGCGGGCAGGCGCAGCACTTCGGCTCCCAGCACGTTGCGCACTACCAGCGCGCCCGTCAGCTCCTGGCCGGCGGGCAACTGCACTGCAAACTCACCGGTGCCGGGGTTGGGCACCACCACCGGGCCTTCGCCTGCCGCCGTAGCAGCGGCCACGGCCACCACCGACGAGAAGGCCACCGTGCCGTCGAGGTCGGTTTGGCGCAGGCGGTAATAGGCCAGCGTGGCCAGAGGATGCGAATCGGCGAAAACGTAGGCGTTGAGGCTGCTGCTGTTGCCGGCCGCCGCCACGGTGCCCAGGGCCTCGAAGCCGTGACCATCGGTGCTGCGCTCCACCCGGAAATCCTGGCTGTTTTTCTCGCTGGCCGTCGCCCAGGCGCACACCACGCTCTGGCCCTGGCGGCGGGCGTTGAAATCGATTAGCTCGACGGGCAGGGGGTTGGCACGCGACGACACGCCGAACGGCGAGAAGCTGCTGATGCCTGTGCGCGACACTTTGTAAGCCCCGCTGCCGGCCCCGGTGGCGCTGGCCAACGGCGTGGTGTCCCAGGCCCTGTGGGTGTAGTGGCTCACGTGGGCCTTGCTGCTGAGGAAGTTGGAGGCCGCGTCGGTGCCCTTCCATTGCAGGGTCATCGTCACATTGGAGTTGCCGGGCACGTCTTCTTCCACAAACCAGGTTTTGTTCACGTTCTGGTCGACCACGGCGGTGCCCACACTGGCCCCGGCCGCCGTGTAGCTGGCGTACATATTATCGATAACGCGCACGCTGTAGGCATCTTCCACGCCGGTGCCGGCCTGGCTCAGGGTAGCGGGCGAGTACGACCCGGCGCTCGAACCCACCGGAAACAGCACCGTCTGGCTGTTGCCCGACACCGTTTGGCGCAGGCTGCCGGCACCATTGGTTATCAGCAGCGGAACCGTGCGGGTAGGCCCGGCAAAGCCGGCCCCCTTTTGCAGCTCCAGGTCGTAGCCGTTCAGCGAAACCGGGGTCTGGTCGCCATTGTCGTACGCAAAGCTGGTGCGCACCAGCACGGGCCCGGCCAGCGAGCGCGGCCCGTCGTCGGCCAGCGCCAGCGTGCCGTAGCTGCCAGGATTGATGCGCTGGGCCGTAGCGCCCGAGTTCTCGTACTCGACGGTGCTGCCCGCGTCGAGCACGCCCAGGGTGAGGGTGTTGGCCGAATGCTCGATTTCGAGCGCGGCGTTGTTGCTCACGTCGATGGTGCCCACCACGTTGTCGCCGGGGCCCACGTAGAGGGTGCCTTTATTGTTGCCGTCGCCCACCACAATTTTCGAGTTCTGGCCCGATACGGTCCAGGTGGCGCTCAGACGCTTGGCCTTCTTGCTTTTGCAGCGCACGTAATACGTGCAGTTGTCGGCCCCAAAGCTGCCAGGCGCGGTGCCGGTGCCGTCGGTGTTGGTACCCCAGGTGCTTTTCGAGTCCAGATTCTTGCCGTCGTCGTCACTCGAATAGAAAATATTGGTTTGGGGCGTAATCACCACGTCATCAATGCTCAGGCCGTTGCCGTTGGTGCCCGAGTCGAAGGTGTAGCCGAAACGCAGCATGATTTCCTCGCCCGCTGCCAGGTTCAGGCCGGTGAGGGTGGTGTGCAGCACGCGGCGGTTGGTGGCGGCGTTGCCGTTGCGCGGGGCAATGGCCGTGCTGGTCGAGGGCGCGGCCACGCCTAGAGCGGGCACGTTGGTCCAGGTGCCGGCAAATACCGACGTGATGGCCGATGTGCTGCGCCGGTAGTCTACCGTAACATTGGCGGCCTGGGTCTGGCTCGAATTGTACCACTGCTCCATGGCGTATTGAACCTCCAGGTTGACAATGGTTTTGCTGGAGGCATTTTTCAGGCGAATACCCACGTAGCCCTGGCCGGAGGCGGTAGAGGTGCCAGCAATGCCGCCCAGCGCCCGGTCGGTGCTGCTGGTAGCGCCAAAGTGGTACCAGGCGGGCCCGTGGGCCGTGCCATTATTGTCGACACTAGCCAGGTTGGGGCCCTCCGAACCGTTGTTGGGGCTCAGATGAGCGTACGGGCCGGGGTAGCGGAAGTAGGATTCCCATTCTACCCCGTACATGTTAAGAGCATGCCGGGCGTAAATACCCGGCAGTATCACGTTGCTTTGAAAGCTGGCATTGGTGTTGGCCAGCGCGTCGAAGTTTTGCTGGTAGGGCCCCAAACCGGCCGAGGTTGCAGTGGGACTATCGCGAAACTCGTACTGCGCGTGGCTGGCGAAGGCCAGCAGAGCCAATAAGGCAGTTAGTACAAACCTGGGAGTAGGTTTTTTTTTCATCTAATGCAATTGGGTTAGTAATTGAATTATTTGCAGCCATTATATGTCAATGACCGGGCAAAGCTACAATTACTTCTGAATCAACTGCTGTATTTTAACCTGGAAATAATATAAGCACCACCTAATTATTTCATTATCTTTTGATAATCAGCAAGTAATACATTAAATTATATTATACCAGTAATAAATTAAAATAATTTTTTTTATTGTACGCTCCCTTCCCGCTGTTTGTCAGCGTCCCCCTGTTTCTCACCCGTTAGCTGCGGGAAGGCTGTTTTTGTTCACTGGGGCCGAGCCTCTGGCCTCAGTGCAAAAACCAGACGCTTGGCGGATGCAGGTACGCAACATCTTACTTCTGGTCGTTGAACATCCGCGGTGAACGATGCCAGCGCAAGCCGTTCAACGACGGGACTCCGACAATTGCGTCACCCTGCCCGTTTTCGCTATTCACTTCGTAGCGAGCACAAAAGCCCGAGCTACGCCAGCCAGCGTTCTGCCCAAAAAACGAACAACCGGCACTTTACTCGTTATCAGCCGGCTCGCCGTGGCCCAAGGCTGCCACGGCGGCCTGCACGGCCTCGGCGCGGTAGGCGGGGGCAGTGGCGGGGGCCTTCAGCAGGCGCAAGAGGCGCTGGTACTTGGTGCGGCCCTCGGCCAGCATCTGCTCGCTTACCTCGATGGTGAACACGCCGAACGGCTCGACTTTTTGCACGCCCACCAGCAGGAATCGCTCGGCGCGCAGGGCATCGGTGTAAAAGGCGGCCTGGCGGTCGTAGTCGTAGGCCGAGCATTGCCACAGGAAGTGGTCCGCATCGCGGGCCATGGTGGTTTTGAAGTCGATGATGGTGAAGGGCTGGTCGGGGTGCTGCACCACCAGGTCGGCCCGCAGCTTGCACAGCGTATCGGTATTGGGCTCGGTGAACAGGGCACTGACCTCGGGGGTGCCCAGCTCCAGTAGCTCGGCCAGGTGGGTGTTCAGCTTCACGCCCTCCACCAGCCACCACACCAGCGTGTCGTTCAGGCCGGGCTGGCCGGCCATGTAGTCGGCCGGTTCGAGCAGGGCGGTATGAAACGCGGTGCCGAAGCTCAGCGCACCTTCGTTCGAGCTGGTGGCTACGCGGGGGGGGCGGCCGTCGAGGGCATCGCGCAGGCGCGAGAGGTCGGAATTGGCAATGGCCGGCAGGGCGCGGTAGGTATCGTAATCGAGGCGCAGCAGGTCGGGGCGGCGAAAAGAAGGGGCAGATTCGGGCATGGCTGAAAAGATAACAGAAAAACCGGCACAATGGCTTTGCCGGGGCGCGGTTTGGCGGGGCAGTCGGCGGTTTGGAGCCGTTGCGCGTATCGTACCACGAACGCATTCCGAGCCGTTTTAGATAACTGGCAACCGCGCCAGGCTCAATACTTCTCCCATTCGCCTTCCCCCACCAACTCATGGCTGCCTGGATTCCTTACGCCCTGCTTTCGGCCCTGTTCGCGGCCCTCACTGCCATTTTTGCCAAAATCGGCATCAAGGGAGTCGATTCGGATTTGGCCACGGCCATCCGCACCGTAGTAATTCTGCTGCTGGCCTGGGGCATTGCCATTGCGCGCGGGGCCACGGCCGAGCTGCCGGCCCTCACGCAGCGCACGTGGCTGTTTCTGGTGCTGTCGGGCCTGGCCACGGGGGCTTCGTGGCTGTGCTATTTCCGGGCCCTCAAGCTGGGACCGGTGAGCAAGGTGGCCCCGGTCGACAAGCTAAGCGTGGCCCTCTCGCTGGTGCTGGCGGTGGTGTTTCTGGGCGAAACCATTTCGGCGCGCGGGGCGCTGGGCGCGGGGCTTATTCTGGCCGGAACGGTAGTATTGGTATGGGCTTGATTTTCAGTACCAACATGCTGTTTTCTCAACCTTCACAGGAATGGGCCGTTGAAAGGCCGACATGAATAAATTATTGCGTTTCCCCTGCTTCCTGCTGGCCCTGGCCACTTCAGTTCCGGCCCTGGCCCAGTCGCGCCCTTCCCCCTACCACACCCGCTTTGCCGTCGATGGCCCCGTCACGCTTGGCCTGGCCGGGGTCAACACCGTGGGGCTGCTGCTGATTCGGGCCAAAACCGGCCTGAGCGACGAGGCCGCGCTTACCATCAACAAAGCCAGCGTGCCGGCGTTCGACCGGTTTTCGGCCGGCTATTACAATGAGGACTACCGCACCGTTAGTGATTACATGCTGGCCGGCTCGCTGGTGGTAGCCCCCGCCGCGCTGGCCCTCGACCCCAGCATTCGGACCAATGCCGGCCAGATTGGGGCCTTGTACCTGCAAACCGTAGCCGCCACCGGGGCCGTGTTTACGATGGCTGCCGGCCTGGTATACCGCCAGCGCCCCCTCAGCTACTCGCCCGACGCCCCGCTCACCGAGCGCACCCGCCAGAACGCGACCAACTCCTTTTTTGCCGGCCATACCGCCACCACGGCCGCCGCTACCTTCTTCGCCGCCAAGGTGTTCAACGATTTCCACCCCGACTCGCCGGCCCGGCCCTACGTGTGGGCCGCCGCCGCGCTGGTGCCCGCCGCCGTAGGCTACTGCCGCCTCGAAGCCGGCAAGCATTTCCTCTCCGATAACCTGCTGGGCTACGCCGTGGGGGCTACGCTGGGCATCGTGGTGCCGCAACTGCACCGCACGGCCTCCCGCACCGGCCTGTCGGTGCTGCCCATGCAGGGCCTCAACCGCAACGGCTATGCCTACGGCGGCCTGCTGCTGAACAAAACGCTGTAGCTACGACCTGGCCCAGCGCCAGGTGAGCGACACGTTGACTACGCGACCTTCGACCGGGGCCCAAAGCTCGCTGAAAATTGGGTCGCCGGCGGGGCCCTGCACCACTTTTTCGCGGCGCGTCTGGCGGTAGTCGAGCACGTTTTCGCCGTTCAGGGCCAGCGTCCAGGGGCCGGCGTGGTAGCGCAGCAGCACGGCAAACAGTGGGTAACCGGGCGTGGTGCGGCCATCGGCCAGGTACTGCTGGCCGATGTAGGAAGCCTCCAGCCCGGTGCTGAAATGGTCGGTAAATTCAACCAACCCTACGGCGGCAAACTTGTGCCGGGCCGCCAGCGGCAGGTGCTGATTGACGGCCTCGTACTGCCGCCGGGCATCGGTGAAAACGTAGCCCAGGTACAGCTCGGTTTCGTCGGCGCGCAGGCGCACGTAGGTTTCCAGACCCCGCGTCGAGAGCGGCGCGGCGGCATTTTGCCAGATGAGGAAATTGGCCCCGTACGGCCCGGAAAATCCCAGGCCATTCAGCACCAGCGGGTTGCTGAGGCGGGTGTAGAAGAACGACTGGTTCACGCTCAGCACCAGCGGCTCGTCGAAGCCAGCGAAGGTGTGCTGGTAGTTCATATCGCCGTTCAGGCCGAGCGAGGTTTCGGCGCTCACGCCTTGCAGGTTTCTAATCAGCGGATAATCCCGCTCGTCGAGGCTGTTGATGTAGGGCACCGGGGCGCGGTAGCCCAGGCCGCTGCTCAGGCGGGCCGTGATGGCTTCGCTGACTTTGTATAGCAGCGCCAGCCGGGGCAGCAGAAAATTGCCGTACTGGTTGTGGTGGTCGAGGCGCAGGCCGGCCTGCAGGCTCAGGCGGGGCAGCGGGTGCCAGTCGTCCTGCACAAACGCGCCCAGCGTGTGGTAGCTATACGGGCTGCGCAGCGGCGTAGCGCTGCGGTTGAAGGAGGCCAGCTGCTCGCCGTTGGCGTTCAGGCCCAGCACCAGCGTGTGGCGCGGGCCGGCGGCGTGCAGGTAGCTGGCCTCGGTGTAATACGTGGTTTGATAAGCCGTGAAGCCGGCCGTGTTGGTATTCACGTCGCGCACAAAATCGGTGATAACGCCCTTGATGGTGAGCCGCCCGCCGGCCAGGCTGTCGTTGGTATACAGCAGGTCAGCGGTGTTGCGCCGGCTCACGTTGTCGACGTAGAATAAGTGGCCGGTGGCCACGTCGGGGCCTTTTTTGAGCACCTCCAGGTCGCCGGCCCGGCGGCTTTCCAGCATGCCGGTATAGCCCAGCGCCACCTGGCTGTGGGCGTTGGGATAGTAAAACAGGCGCGGGTGCAGGGTCAGGCTGCCCACTTTGGGCACGTCCACGAAGCCGTCGCCGTCCACATCTTTCTCCTTCTGATTGACAAGGCCCACGAAGGCCGAGTAGCCCCAGCGCCGCCCGCGCCGAGCCGCGAAGCCGTTCAAATCGGTTTCGCGCAAAGTAGTCTGGTTGAAGCTGGCAGCGTACTGCGGCGTGCCCGGCGTGGGCGTTTTGCTCACCAGATTCACCAGCCCGGCAATGGCCCCGCCGCCGTACAGCGTCGAGTTCGAGCCCTTGATTAATTCCACCTGCCGCAGGTCGAGCGGCGGCACCGTGAGCAGTCCGAACGAGCCGGCGAAGCCGCCGTACAGCGGCACGCCATCGCGCAAAATCTGGGTGTATTGCCCCGGCAGGCCCTGCAAGCGCAAATCGAGGTTGCCGGTGGTGGGCGAGGTGGGCTGAAGCTGGGTGCCGGCGATGTCGCCAAACAGACTGGCAATGCTGGCCGGCTTGATGCTGCTCTCCTCCTCCATTTCCTCGGCCCCGAGCACTTCCACGCGAGTGGACAGGTCTTCGATGCGCGAGTTGGTACGGGTGGCGGTCACCAGCACTTCCTGCTCAATTTCCTGGGTGCTGGGAGCCAGCAGCAGCGCGAGCCCCGCGCCCGCCGCCGGCACCGCCACCAGGCGCACCCGGTAGCCCAGCGCCGTGATACGCAGCCGCATGCCCGCCGCCGGGGCGGGCGCAAGCACGGCGGTGCCGGTGGCATCGGTGGCCGCGCCCAGGCCCGTGCCGGGCACCGATACGCTGGCCCCAATCACCGGCTCGTGGTGCAGCGAGTCGCGCAGCACCACCCGCAAGCTTTGGCCGTGGCCCAGCAGCGGCAGCAACGTCAGCAGCACCAGCAGCGGCAGCAGCTTTAGCGGCAGCAGCTTTAGCGGCAGCAGCAACCGCCGGCCGCTCGGTTTTCCCGGCCACCATGCCTGACGGACGGACGGAACGGAGGGGACGAAGGCAACCATAGCAGCTTTTTTTTCGAGCAGTGAATAGCCGGCAAAAGTACGCGGCTACCCGGTACGCCGGAGGTTTTAAAAAAACGCCGCCGCGCCTGTAAGGTCTGACGCCGATGCTCGTCTGGTTCGTCACCATTAATCCCCTGCTCGTCATGAAAAAGACTTCCGCATATTTCGTCCCGCTGCTGGTTTCGTTGCTGCTGGCGGCCTGCAACAAAAACACCGATGCGCCCGCGCCCGCCCCGGCCGTGCCCGCGCCCGCGGGGGTTACTTACACCACCCTGCGGCAGGGCACCGTACTGGCGCAAGGCGGCGTATCGAGCGGGGGCATGGTGGCCGTAGTGAAGGGCAGCAACGGCACCGAGTACGTGCAGTTCAAAGCCGATTTTCACTCCGATTTCCACACCGGCTCGCTGGGCATCTACTTGGCCAAATCCAACGACCTCATCCGCAACCAACGGGCCGCCAACTCGGCCAACGTGCTGCGGGTGGGCACTATCACGCAGTCGGGCATGCAGCAGCTGGCCATCACGGGCATGTCGGCGGACTTCTCGCACCTTATCCTGCACTGCGATGCGGCCCAGTACAACTTCGGCGCGGCCGTACTGCAATAACCGCTGCTACGCCGGCAGCTTTTGTGACTCGTGTTTCGGAAGGTCTCTTGTTGCTGATTTCCAGAGCGGTTGCATCCTCCGTGTACGCTCCGGTCCGACGGCTCCGCCGTCGGACCGGTTGCCGTGAGCGCCACCCGCCCGAGGCATCTCAACGATTCCGTTCCTGCGGCAACTACTCTGGTTGAATCTTGCTCCGAAAAGCTCTCAAAAACACCAAACAAGAAACCAGCAATTAGAATCCGTTAGTCATGACTAGTTTTTACTTTCGAACCAGTGGGTTGCTGGCCTTGTGCGCCACGCTGCTCGCCACGCCCAGCGCCCAGGCCGGCGGCGGCTGGACTCGCCAAAAAGGCCATGGCTACGCCAAAGTTGGCCTCACGCTAACCAACACCACCAAGTACCACCCGCTCGAAGGCGGCACCATCAACACGGCCCAATTTCGGCAGCAGGTGTACAGCCTCTACGCCGAGTACGGCCTCACCAACCGCCTCGAGGCCACCCTGAACTTCCCGTTCTTCCGCCGCGCCACCTTCCCCGAAACCAGCCCCGGCCAGGGCGTGGGCGACCCCGAATTTGGCCTGCGCTACGACGTGCTCACCGGCAAGTGGCCGCTGGCCGTGCAGGTGACCGCCCAAGCCCCGCTCGGCGACCCCAACAAGCGCGGCATCGACCAGAACAACCCCGGTGGTTTCATATTCCTACCCACCGGCAATGGCCAGTGGAACATCTGGACCCGAGCGGCCCTCTCGCACACGCTGGGCACCCTGCCCGCCTTCATCACCCTCGAAGCCGGCTACAACCTGCGCACCGGCGGCTTCACCAACCAATACACCTTCGGCGCACAATTCGGCTACAAGTTCTTCAACAAGCTCTGGCTCACTGCCAACCTGCGAACCCTCGACAACGTGCGTGCCCCCAACCCCAGCAAACTCAACCGCATTGGCCTTGGCGAAGGCGTGGCCTACTCCGCCGCCAGCCTCGGCGCGAGCTACGCCATCACCAAGCACCTATCCGCCACTGCCGACGTGGCTGGCGGCTTCGGTAAGCTACGCAACGTGTATTCGGGCGTGCAAAGCACGTTCGGGGTGGCCGTGGAGTGGTGAAACGCTTTGCTTGATGAGAAATGAGGAACAAGGAATGCAGTAAAAGGAACGTCATGCTGAGCTGGCCGAAGCATCTCTACCGCGCAACTAATCAATTTTAGTGTTGCGGTTGCCCTGCTTCGGCCAGCTCAGCATGACGCTCTTATTATTTCTTATCCTTCATTCCTTCCCTTAAACAACGCGCTTCCCTCCTGCCACTTCGCCACCTTCGCCGCAATTACGTCCAGCCCCAAGTTGTGAATGGGGTGCAACCCAAATTGTCGCTAAATGAGCGTAATTTGTATCATTACCACATCCCCCTCCACCGCTATGAGCAAGGCTGATTATCTGGCGTTGGCCGCGCCAAAATACAACGGTTTGCAGGCCCTTGGGACCCAGCCGACGTTTTACGATTATGAGAAATCCTTCGCGGCCATCTGGATGGATTTGGGCCGTCAAGTATTGGAGCGCAACGTCGGCTCCGTACCCGCTGACCGCCGCAAAAAAAGATAACGACCCGTTTTAGTCAAGTTCAAATATCAAATATTCAAGCATTTATCTATCATCCGAATGGGTTTGGCATCAGCCCCTACCTACAGGAGAGACGGATGTTTTTGAGGCAATTCGAGGTCTATTAACAGGCCGCCGCGTTGGCCGAAACGATGCTGGGCCTGCCCGTGGGAGCCAACCAGATTGACCGCCTGACGCGCTTTTACGGCGCGGCCATCGCCGACGAGCTAGCCCAGGCCGCCCCTGCCGAAACCGCCGCCACGGGGGGCATCTATGCGCAGAAGGACGGCGCCATGCTGCTAACCGACGAGGGCTACAGAGAAGCGAAATTGGGCCGCATCTTTGCGGCGACGGCCCTACAAACGAGCGCAGTGGAAGAACGGAGCGGGCACATTGCCGCGTCGGTTTTTGTGGACCATTTGGGAAATGCGGCGGCGTTTGGGGTCAAATTAACGGCTCAACTCGACCCCTACCAAAGCCGTGGGCGCGACCTGGTTTTCATCAGCGACGGGGCACTTTGGCTGCGTCAGTTAATGGAAAAAGCGTATCTACAGGCGACCCTGATTTTGGATTTCTACCACGCCATGGAACACATTGGCCAAGCCGGAAAGGCTGCTTTTGGAACCGGAGTAACAACTGCCGGGTGGTTTGATAAATAACGCAAGCTCCTGCTGAATAGCAAAATAGGCAACGTATTGACCAACCTGAAGCAGTTGCCACTAGCGCCGGCCTTGCCCGATTCCGTGTGGGCGTACCTACAGGCCAACCGCGACCGGATGGACTATAAAACGTACCGCGAACGCGGCTTATTGATTGGTTCGGGTGCCATCGAGTCCGCCCATCGCACGGTGATGCAACGGCGCTTGAAGCGGGCGGGCCAACGCTGGAGTAACAACGGCGTGCAGCGCGTGTGGGGTGGTCTAGTTAAGCAGGAGAGAATAGGGTGATGTTGTTAAGTTGTTTTTGGTGAAACTGATAAGGCTTTAAATAGCCAATGCTGGAGTGACGGCGTTCGTGATTGTAATAGTCAAAATAGTCGGCCACGCTGGCCTGGGCATCGGCCAGGTCGGCAAAAACGGGCCAGTCACGGGCTTCGAGTTCCTCGGTTTTGAGGCGGGACCACAGGCTTTCGGCCTGGGCGTTGTCGTAGCATTCGCCGCGCCGGCTGTGGGAGAGCTCGGCCCGAGCGGCGCGCAGCAGGGCCTTGTAGGCGTTGCCCACGTACTGCCCGCCCCGGTCGGAATGGACAATCAGGCCGGGCGCGGGCCGTTGGGCCAGCAGCGCCCGCTGTAAGGCGCTCGTGACCAGGGCTTCGGGCATGTCGGCCCGCACCTGCCAGCCCACTACGTGCTTGGTGCACCCGTCCTGAAAAGCGCACAGGTAGGCCCAGTCGCCGTTTGCCAAGGGCAGATACGTGATGTCACTGACCCAGACCCGGTTGGCCTGGGTAGGCTTGGGCTGGTCCAGCAGCAAGTTGGGGGCGCAGCGCTGCCCGTGGGTCGAATCGGTGGTGCGCGGCACGAAGGACTTGGGCTGCAAGGCTTTGCGGCCGTGTCGGCGCAGTCCTGTGCGCAAGGCCTGGCGGCCCACCCGGTGGCCTTTTTCCCGCAGTTCGACCTGCAGGCGGCGCGTCCCGTAGCGGCGTTTGTGGTGGTCAAACACGGCGACCATTTCCGTTTCCCAGGCCGGCTCGCTCGTTTTCGCAGTCCCGGCCGCCTGCGCCACCCGCCAGGCGTAGTAGCGGCTGGGCACCACGCCCAGCACGCGGCAGAGCTGCTGGACGGGATAGCACGCTCGCTGCTGGTCAATGAATTGCAGCGTGCTCACAGGGCAGGGGGATGCGAAAAGATGGCGATGGCTTTTTTTAAAATGTCCAGTTCCTGCGCCAGCCGTTTGTTGGCCGCACGCAGGGCCCGCACCTCGGCGGCCTCGCTTGGGTCGGCCGGCAAGGGCAGTTGCGCCGCTTTCTGCCACGCATAAAGGCGCTTGGCGTCGATGTTTAACGCGCGGGCGGCGGCCAGCGTGGAGCGGCTTTCGCTGGCCAGCCGCAGGGCTTCGGCGCGGAAGGCCGCGTCATAGCGCGGCCGTTTT
>JAYULN010000097.1:0-2551 GCA_043763525.1 Hymenobacter sp. | reverse complement strand
CCCCGCGCAGGTCGCTCACCACCACGCTGGTGATGGGTGCGTTCTCCGTCAGCGACAGGTTGAGCACTTCCGTGGCCGGGTTGGGGTACATCGACAGCGTCCGCATTTCGGTGCTGGCCGTTGCGCCGTTGAGCGTAGCCGGAGCCGCGATGGTGCCGCCGGTCACGATAATGGTGTAGTCCTCGGTTTCGCCGTAGCTGTAGGTGCCGCAGCCGGTGGTGGCCGAGTTGTCGCTCATCACCAGCCGCAGGCGGGTAGAGCCGTTCTTGGCCGTGGTGGGCACGGTGAAGATGGCGCTGCGCACGGTGGTCACGGCCGCCGTGTTAGTCGAGGACACTAGCGTCTCACCCGCGTCAAACGTGCCGTTCTGGTTCCAGTCGGCGTAGATGCGGAAGTACTCGGCATAGGCCGTGCCCACAAAGCCGGTCTGGTACGAAATGGTCTGGCTTGAGCCGGCGGCTACGCTGGTGCTGGTCGCCGTGCCGTTGTAGTAACCGGCATCGGAGCCCGAGGTGCGGTTGATGCTGCCCAACTGTACCAGCTTCACGTACTCATAGGCCTGGCTGGTGCCCTTGCTGGTGCAATAAGCAGTAGTAGTAGTAGTGGGGGGAGGCGTGGTGCTGCCAGCGGCTGCACCCACCCCTACGGCATACCAGGCGTTGGTCACGGCCGTTACTTGCGTCGAGCCGGCACCGTACAAGTCGGTAGCTGCCTGAATCGAGTACGTCCGGGCATTAGCATAGGTCGAACCGGGAATCATGTACACACTTTCCATGCGGAAGGTGATTTTGGCTGCTGCGTCGAGGCCCAAACCGGCCACGGTGAAGGCATTTCCCAATTCGTTGGTGCCGGTTTTACCCACGGCAATCAGGTAGTACCAGTAGTTGAGCACGCCCGAGTTGGTGTGTACGCCGCCGTTGTCGCCCGTGCCGGTGTACCAGTACTGGCCTTTATACAAGGCGGGCTGGCCCAGCGAGCGGGGGTCGCTCATCGAGCGGAGAGCCGCCTGCTGCTTATCAATTTCCTCGCCAATGAGCCAGGTCGACTTGGCTTTCACACCACCCGAGATTACGCCCAGGGTAGCCACCGAGTACGCTTCGATAGAAGCACCCCAGATGTCGGACAGGCCTTCGTTCATACCACCTGATTCGCCCGAGTAGGTCAGGTTGGCCGTGCGCTCGCACACGGCGTGGCCGATTTCGTGACCGCACACGTCCAATGCCGTCAGGGGACGGAAGCGGGCAGCGCCGTCGCCATAGGTCATCACCGACCCGTTCCAGTACGCATTCTCGTAGCCTACGCCGTCGCCGGGGGTGTCGTCGAAGTGAACGTAGCTCTTGATTTTGGCCCCGGCGTTATCATAGCTATTGCGGCCATGTACGTTCTTCCAGTAGTCGTAGGTGCATTGGGCACCCATGTGAGCGTCGCCGGCTACGTTGTCGAAGTTGGTGTTGTTGTACTCGGCGGCCGTCCAGTTGTTGTCGGCATCGATGAAATCGGTAGCCGTCGTGTAGCTGTTGCCCTTCTTGCAGTTGTAGGTTTCGATGCCCAAGCCGCGGGTGGTGCCTTCGCGCAGGAAGTAGCCGCCGGTGGTGGTGCCGTCGTTGATGGAACGGCTGCCACTGTAAGCCGTAGCAAACGTGCCCGTGGCAGCGGTATGCTTAATGATGGCATCCCTGAGGACTACCTCACCGGTGCGGGCATCGACGTAGATGTAGGCGCGGCTAATGGGCTGGGCGGCGTATACGTTGAATTTCCAGGCCAGTACCAGCGGGCCGGTTTCGGCGCTCTTGCGGGCATCGCGCACAATCACCAGCTCGCCCTTGGGGGCAAAGGAAGCCGCTTCGGCTTCGTTGGTTTGCCACATGTACTTGCGGGCACCTACCGAGGCCAGGGCGCGGTCCAGCGCCGATTCGGCACTGATGCCGGGCGTGGTGCTCAGGCCGGAAATTTTCTCAAAATCGCCGCTGATGCTCTCCACGGTACCGCCTTTGGCGTGTACCGTATAATCGGCGTGCTCTACCCGGATGCCCTGGTAGAACTGGCTGAATTTCTGGTGGGTGAAACCAATTTGGTCGGTTTCAACACTGCGCTGCACCATTTGGTCGGCGGTGGTGAGGCCCAGCTGCTGGCGCAGCACCTGGTCGCCGCTCACGCCACGGTAGGCCATTTTGCCTTCGGCGCTGAATTGCACCAGCACCGGCTGACTGTCGTCGCCCAATACTTTGTTCTGGATACGGGAAGCGTCCTGGGCTTGGGCCGAGGAAGCCGCGAGGGTACCGAGCATCATCAATGCGGCGACTGAGTATTGTTTCTTCATGAAAAAGAGTAAGGTTTGATGAATGGCTTTGTTAAAAGGTATTTGTGTTTTTTACATTTAACGAGACGCAACCTATGAATTTTTATTATGAAAAGACTCTTATTTTGAAAATTCAATCAAAAATACCGAAATTTTATACATTTGATGAACAATTGATGAAGCCGTTTTTGCACTTAGTCAGATATAAATATCCCTTAAATCAGAACCGTAGTTTGGTGCAATTATTGTTAG
>JAYULN010000096.1:0-6239 GCA_043763525.1 Hymenobacter sp. | reverse complement strand
TTGGGAAACACAGTAGAGGAAGATATACAATTAGACGTAACATCTCCGGATCATGGGAGCTTGTAATCGACGTCAAAGTCAAATGTCCGGGACAACATTGCCTTCATGCCCAGATGATCGATCCACTCTGTTCGATGCAAACATTTGCAATCAATGTCACGCCAATGAGGCGCTATTGTTGTCTAGAACTGGCCATCGATCTCTCTACTGTTCAGAGCAATCAACGATTGCATAATATAAATACTTGGTTACTTAATTATGAAAAGTATACGCCAATTTAATGTAGCTGTAAAGAACAATGCAGCCCCGAATAGCCTATATCTGTCCAATCATCGCCCGATAAATGAATATAAACATTGCAATGGATCAATAAGATGGATAGTAATAATTGGAATAAGATTACAGAGTTTGAAATTCAGTGATGGTCCACAGTACATAGACAGAAGATATGGTAGTACATTGGTTGATCTCAATGTGTCATTATTGCGAAATGTGAGCTTCCGTGAATGTGACATTGGGATGAGGAGGTCGTATCTTTATCTCATAGTTGTCCATATCTTTCTGAGATCTGTCTGTCCGATTGTGGCAGAGTAGCAGATGCGTGTATCAAATGCTTGTATCGTGGCTCTTGCGAAGTGTTTTGTACATCCCATTGCAATCAATATCGGAAGGTGTATCAATATAACAGATGATGGACTTGCCGTTTTTGCTTCTGTTTCCTCAAATGTAAGGCTTGCGAATCATCTTTATAGATCAGGTATTTGTGATCAAAGAAGAATCAGTCTTCAAGGTAAGTCGAACCTCATCGATATCGGCATATTAGCTATCGTATGTAACTTTCGTCAATTGAACAACGTATACATTTGTGGTTGCAAGAAGGTCACTGATGTAGGTGTATCTGCTGGAGCTCATAAATACCCTCTATTGGACAGTATTGATCTCTCTGATTCCAATAAGATCACTGATGTTGGTGTATCAGCTATAGCTCACCATTGTTCTGCGTTGGCAACTATTATTCTATTTCGTTGTAGGAAGATCACTGATGTAGGTGAATCACCTATAGCACATAACTGTCCATTTTTGAACAATATCGCCCTCCCTTCTTGTGATAAGATCACCGATGTAGGTGTATCAGCTATAGGACCTAACTGTCCATTGCTGAACAGTCTTGATCTTTCTAATCGCAATCAAATCGCTGATGTAGGGGTATCAGCTATAGCACATAACTCTTCATTGTTGAACAGTATTTCTCTTTCTGGATGCAGGAAGAGCGGGCGGGGCCAGCCTGCGGAACTCTGGCGGTTCTAATCGCCGTTGGGGGCTATCTTTAGTCACAATATAGTACCCGCTTACATGCCCGCGCAAAACCCTGCCGCTGCCCCTGCATTGCTCCATTTGCCCAAGACCCCCACGGGCATCGAAGGCCTGGATGAAATAACCGAAGGCGGCCTGCCGCTGGGCCGCCCCACGCTGATTTGCGGCAGCGTCGGTTGCGGCAAAACCCTGATGGGTATCGAGTTCCTGGTGCGCGGCATTCAGGATTTCGACGAGCCGGGCGTGCTCATGGCTTTTGAAGAAACGGGGGCGGAGCTGGCCACCAACGTGGCCTCCCTCGGCTTCGACCTGAAAGACCTGCAAGCCCGCGAGCTGCTGCGCGTCGACCACGTTCACGTCGACCGCTCCGAAATTGAGGAAACCGGCGAGTACGACCTTGAGGGGCTGTTTATTCGCCTGGGCCACGCCATCGACTCCATCGGGGCCAAGCGCGTGGTGCTCGATACCATTGAGGCGCTGTTTTCGGGCTTTCCGAACCAGGGCGTGCTGCGCTCCGAGATTCGCCGGCTGTTTCGCTGGCTGAAGGACAAGGGCGTGACCACCATCATCACGGCCGAGCGGGGCGAGGGCACCCTCACGCGCCAGGGGCTGGAGGAGTACGTGTCGGACTGCGTGATTTTGCTCGATAAGTAGTCGAACATAAGTATTCGGTAGTCAGACCCAATATTAAATCTTGATTGACAGTGCTTTGATGTCCGACTACTGACTACTTAATACTGGCTACCTACTTAACCGCGTGATTGACCAGATTACCACCCGCCGGCTGCGCGTGGTGAAGTACCGCGGCAGCACCCACGGCACCAACGAATACCCGTACCTGATAACCGAAAACGGCATTTCGGTGCTGCCCGTTACCTCCCTGCGGCTCGACCACTAGGTGTCGAACCGCGTGGTGTCGTCGGGCGTGGCAGCCCTCGACGCCATGTTTGGCCTGCGCGGCTTTTACCAGGGCAGCAGCGTGCTGATAATCGGCACGGCCGGTACCGCCAAAACTGCCCTGGCCGCCTCATTTGCCGAAAAAGTTTGCCAGGAAGGCGGCCGCTGCATCTTTTTCGCCTTCGAAGAATCGCCCCAGCAGCTGATGCGCAACATGGCCTCCGTAAGGCTCAATCTGCGCCAGCACGTCGAAGCCGGCCAACTGCGCATCGAGGCCAGCCGCCCCACCCTCAACGGCCTCGAGCAGCACCTCGTAACCTTGCACCGGCTGGTGAAGGAGTTTAAGCCCACGGCCGTGGTCATCGACCCTATTACCAATCTCATCACCGTAGGTAATGTGAATGAGGTGCGCAGCATGCTCACCCGGCTCATTGATTTTCTGAAAATAAGCGGCATCATGGCCGTATTCACGGCCCTGGTGAACGGGCGCGGGCAGCAGCAGGAAATGAACGACGAAGGCGTGTCGTCGCTGGTCGATACCTGGATTTCGGTGCGCGATTTGGAAGGCGTAGGCGAGCGCAACCGCGGCCTGAGCATTCTGAAGTCGGGGGGCATGGCGCACTCCAATCAGGTGCGCGAGTTCATTGTCACGGCGCACGGCATCGAGCTGCTCGACGTGGTGCTCGGCCCCACCGGCATTGTTACCGGGGCCAGCCGCCTCACCCAGCAGCTACAGGAGCACGCCCAAACCCTGGCCGTGCAGCAGGAAGCCGACCGCCGCGACCGCGAGCTGGAGCGCCGCCGGCGAATGCTGGAAGCCAACATCGCCAACCTGCGCACCGAATTCGAGTCGGTGGAGGAGGAGCTGCGGCAAATCAGTTCCAACGAGCAGGCTCGCAACGAAACAATGCTGACTGGCAACCAGCGCATTGCCGCTGCCAACCCCCCGGCCACGCCCACCTCTACCGCCGAAACCGGCCAGTAATCCGTACAGGCGAGGTGCTGCCCGTCCCCGCTCCCAATACCCGTTCTAATGGCTGAAGAATTCGAAGCAGAAACCCCCGACGAAACCTGGGAGCTGCGCCTGTACGTGGCGGGCCAAACGCCCAAGTCCGTAACGGCCCTGGCCAACCTGAAAAAATACTGCGAACAGCACCTCAAAGGCCGCTACAAGCTCGAAGTTATCGACCTGCTGGTGAACTCCCAACTGGCCGAAGGCGACCAGATTCTGGCCATCCCTACGCTGGTGCGCAAGGTGCCCGAGCCCATCCGCAAAATCATCGGCGACCTCTCGAACGAGGAGCGGGTGCTGGTGGGCCTCGACGTGCGCCCCGCCGCCGCCACCCGCAACTAACCCCGCCCCATGGAATCCCTCACGGACCAGCTGGCGGAGCCCGCGCCTCTTCCCGAGTACCTGCTGCACCTGTTCATCACGGGGGCCACGCCCAACTCGTCGCGGGCCGTGCGCAACATCAAGGACATCTGCGAGCAGCACTTGAAAGGGCGTTACGAACTGCTAATTGTGGACGTGTACCAGCAGCCCGAGCTGGCTCAGCAGGAAGACCTTATCGGGGTGCCCACGCTCGTTAAGCGGCGGCCGGGGCTGGTGCGCCGCCTGGTGGGCGACCTTTCCGACCGCGAGCGGGTGCTGAAAGCCCTGGGCATAGTGCCGCTGCCCGACGGCCCCCCCAGCCATGAGTAAAGCCCCTCCCACCGCTGCCGAACTGGCCCAGGCCAACGAAGAGCTGCGCTACCAGCTGGAGGAAGCGCACGAACTGATTCACGCCATCCGCACCGGAGCCGTGGACGCTTTGGCCGTGCATGGGCCCGAGGGCCCGCGCATTTTCACGCTGCAAGGAGCCGACCAAGGCTACCGCACCCTCATCGAGCAGATGAACGAAGGGGCGCTGCTGCTCGGTGAAGATGCCACCGTACTGTACTGCAACGCCTGCCTGGCCGGGCTGCTGGGCCGCCCCCTGGGCGAGGTAATCGGCAGCGCTCTCGATGCTTTCGTGCCGGCCGCGTTCAAAGAATACTGGGCCATTCTGGTGCTGAAAGGCTGGCAGGGCCGTAGCAAGGGCGAGCTACCCCTGCAAACCAGTGCCGGGGCGCTGGTGCCGTTTTCGGTGGCCATGAATGTGCTGGCTTTTCACGAAACCCCGGCGCTGGCCGTCATCGTTACCGATTTGTCGGCCCAACGCGAAATTACGGCTATTCAAGCCCAGGTAGATGAGCAAAACACCCTGCTCGACCAGCAAACCGAGGCCCTGAAGCGCGAGGAAACCGCCCGCCTGGCCGGCGAGCGGGCCGCTGCCGAGGCCCGCCGCCTGCTCGAAGGCATTCCGCACATTGCCTGGACGGCCACCCCGGAGGGCTACAATTCTTACCTCAACGGCCGTTGGTTCGACTACATTGGCCAGGAAAATGCCTTTGGCTTCGACCACGGCTGGACCCTGCATCTGCACCCCGACGACCATGCCGCATCCTGGGACCGCTGGCAGGAATGCCTGCGCACCGGCGAGGCCTACGAGGTGGAATACCGCTTCCGCAACCGCGCCGGCGACTACCGCTGGATGCTGGGCCGCGGCCTGCCCTCGCGCGATGAGCACGGTGCCATCATGCAGTGGATTGGCACCTGCACCGATATTCACGAGCACAAGCTGGCCCTGGCCCGCATCGACGAAGGCCAGCGCGAGCTGCGCGACAACAACGAGCAGCTCACCCGCGCCAACGTCGACCTCGACAACTTCATCTACACGGCCTCGCACGACCTCAAAGCCCCCATCTCCAACATTGAGGGCCTGCTCGATGCCCTGTTGGTGGAGCTGCCCGCCGACCTGGCCCAGCGCGACCCCGTGCAGCCCATTCTGGCCCTGATGCAGGATTCGGTGAACCGCTTCAAGCGCACCATCGAGCACCTCACCGACGTGAGCAAGCTGCAAAAGGAGCACGGCAACCCCACCGAAGCCGTGGACCTGGCCGCCGTGGTGCGCGACGTGTGCCTCGATTTGCAACCCCTCATCCGGGCGGCCGAGGCGGAGCTCGACGTGGACGTGCAAGCCGTGCCCATCGTCTGGTTTTCGGAGAAAAACCTGCGTAGCGTGGTGTTCAACCTGCTCAGCAACGCCCTGAAGTACCGCGCGCCCGGCCGGCCGGCGCGCGTGCGCCTGCACACCCGGCCCGAGGGCCCCGGCGTGCTGCTGGAAGTGCAGGACAACGGCCTGGGCCTCGACCTGGCTCACGAGGGCGAAAACAAGCTGTTCGGCATGTTTCAGCGCTTTCACGACCATGTCGACGGCTCCGGCATTGGCCTGTACATGGTGAAGAAAATGGTGGAAAACGCCGGCGGATATATTGCCGTGCGTTCCGAGCTGGGCGTGGGCAGCACCTTTTCTGTTTACTTTACCCACTAATCCACGCCGTGCGCTGCCGCCAGCGAGAATCGGGCCGCCCATTCCTCTCATGCCCAAGCTTTCCTGCGCCCTGCTGGTCGACGACGACCCCACCACCAACTACCTCAATCAGCTCCTGCTCAAGCGGCTGGCCGTGGCCGACCACCTGCTGGTCGCCCTCAACGGGCAGGAGGCGCTGGACCTGCTGCAAGCCCACTGCCACCGCATCGCCGACGACTGCCCGGCCCTGATTCTGCTGGATGTGAAGATGCCCGTAATGGACGGATTCGCCTTCCTCGATGCCTACGACCAGCTACCGATTGCCCAAAAGCAGGCCATCGTCATCATCATGCTCACTACCTCGCTGCACCCCAAAGACATGGAGCGCACCAAGAACAGCAACATCGCCGGCTTCCTGAATAAGCCGCTGACGGAGGTGAAAATCAACCAGGTGCTGGCTACATACTTCGCCCGCTAGCACCTGCCCGAAACAGGGTTCTAAATAACTGCTGTTACGCAGTGCCTTGGTTTAAGCGCCGCTGGGGACGTAGCGCGAACGGTGTAGTTCGCATCCCCGCGCCAGTAAAGCCACCCAAATGATGAGATAGCGATAGAGGACATCATCACTGGTGGGAA
>JAYULN010000095.1:0-6264 GCA_043763525.1 Hymenobacter sp. | reverse complement strand
GGGCCGGCATTGGTCTGCTGCCGGCTTCGCAATACATTGTAATGGGCGATGCCCCAGCCCACGTCATGCTCCAGGGCATCCCTGGCTGGGCACTGCTGTCGGGCTTTTTGGCCGCCGGCATACCGGCCCTGTGGCTGCTGCTGGGCGGGCTGAACCTGCTGTTCCGCCACACGATTCTGACGCGCAGCGTGGGCCTGTCGCTGCTGGGTTTGTGGCTGTTGAGCCTCGTGGGTGTAACGGCCGGCGTGGCCCAGCAGCTGCATCAGCACGAGTACGATGCCGAGGTGGAGCAGTTGGAGCAGTTTCCGAAACTGACCACGCCGGTCGTCCTGTTGGACGCGCGCAACGTGGACCGCCAGTGGGAGCAGCGCATTGAGGTGAAACTCACCGCCGCCGACAGCGGCAAAGTAGTGGAAGTACTGCGTACCCTGCGTGCCAACGGCCCTAGCGAAGAGGTGGCCCGCCGCACAGCCCTCACCACCATCGACTACACGGTGCGGCCCAGCGGCGATTCCTCGCTGGTGTTCGACGACCATTTCTCCTTCCTGCCCGACGCTTCGTTCCGCAAGCAGGAGCTGGCCCTCACCGTGCGCCTGCCCCGTGACCGCACCTTCCGCATCAGCCGCAACTTCGCCTACGACCTGCTCGATGAAGACAACTTCGTAAACAACCACCGCCCCACCGACCCCGAGCAGCACCGCTACCGCCTGCGCGGCAACAAGCTCGAATGCATTGGCTGTACCGATGAGCAGCTGAGCAAAAATAACAGCGATGATGAGTCGAAACTCAACATCAACATCAACATCGATTCCAACGACGACAGCGCTGACGACAGCAACGACGATAGCAGCGACGACAATAGTTCGGACGATAACAACAGCGGCACTACGCTCAACTACGGCGGTGCCCCGGCCTTCGACACCGACCTGAACAGCTACGGCAGCAACCGCCGCACGTTCGAGGAAACCGGTTTCAACCGGGTGGAAGTAGCTGGTGGCTACCGCGTAGTGGTGCGGCGCGGCGACACCTTTAAGGTAGAAGCCGGCGGCGACGACAGATACCTCAGCGACCTGCGCGTGGAGCGCAACGGCAATGCCCTCGTGATTCGGCCCCGCAACACGTCGTTTTTTGGCGGTAATTGGGGCCGGGGCGTGCATAAGGTGCTCATCCGCATCGAGATGCCGACCATTGAAGAGCTGGAGCTGGCCGGGGCCGTGCAGGCCGACCTCGGCGGCTTCGAGCGCCAGGACCGCCTGAAAGTGCAGCAGGCCGGGGCCAGCCACCTGCGCCTGAACGGCAACTACGGCACCCTGAAGCTGGAGCAGGCCGGGGCCTGCCGCACCACCGCCACCGGCCGCGCCGACAACCTCGACCTCGATGCCGCCGGGGCCTGCGAGCTGGCCGCCGCCAACCTCCAAACCAAAAACGTAACCGTGGACCTAGCCGGCGTATGCAAAGCCCGCCTCAACGTGAGCGAGAGCATCAAAGGCGATGCCGTGGGGGCCAGCGAAGTAGCCTTCAGCGGCAAGCCCCGCTCCGAGAACATCGATGCCACCGGCCCGTCCAGCATCAAGCGCCTGTAAGTAAGCCGACTGAGCGGCTAACAGTGGGGCGCGAAACCTTTATTTTGCGCCCCGCTACGCCTTCACGCATTTTTTTTACGGCCTAAGGTTGCGTAGCAGAATCGGTTGACTACATTTACCAACCCCAGCCCTGAATCATTCGTTATGAAATGGTTACCGGGCAACTTTTCCCGTAGAACCGCATCTATTCCCACCGATGAAAAAAAGAAGCCAGGCCTAGTTTGGTGAGTGAACGACGCCTCCTTCTGGACGAAGTCCTTTGGCTGCCCCCTGCTGCAACAGGAAGGCCAGGGCTTCGTCCATTTCGTTTTTAATGGTGCCTTCCAGAATGGCTTCCATCACGGCTTCCTTTAGCTCGCCCACCGCCCGCGAAGGTTTCAGCCCGAAGGTTTGCATGATGATTTCGCCGGTTATTACCGGCCGGAAGCTGCGCAGGTGGTCTTGGGTCTCCACTTCCTTCAGCTTCTCCTCCACATCGCCGAAGTTGCGCAGGTAGCGGGCCTTCCGCTCGTGGTCCTTGCTCGTGATATCGGCCCGGCACAGCAGCATAAGGCGGTCGATGTCGTCGCCGGCTTCAAAGAGCAGGCGGCGCACGGCCGAATCGGTCACGGTTTCTTTCACCAGGGCAATGGGCCGCAGGTGCAGCTTCACCAGCTTTTGCACCATGCGCATCTCCTCGCCGAGCGGCAGTTTCAGCTCAGTAAAAATGCCGGGCACCCAGCGCGCGCCCTTGTCCTCGTGGCCATGAAACGTCCAGCCCACTTTGGGGAAATAGCGCTTGGTGGCGGGCTTGGCGATGTCGTGCAGCACGGCGGCCCAGCGCAGCCACAAGTCGCCGCCGGCGTTGGCCACGTTGTCCAGCACTTGCAGAGTGTGGTAAAAATTGTCCTTGTGGGCGTGCGTGCCCACTTTTTCCACCCCGTGCAGCAGCGCCATCTTCGGAAATATGAGGTGCAACAGCCCCGTCTGAAATAGCAGCTTGAACCCGTAGCTGGGCAGCGGCGACTCGATAATCTTGTTCAGCTCGACGGTAATCCGCTCCTGCGACACGATTTTTATCCGGTCCTTATTCCGGATAATGGCATCGAATGTGTCCGGTTCAATATCAAACCCCAGCTGCGAGGCGAAGCGAATGGCCCGCATCATCCGCAACGGGTCGTCCGAGAAAGTTACGTCCGGCCCCAGCGGCGTGCGAATGGTTTTGCTGGCCAAATCCTTCATGCCCTCGTAACGGTCTACGAGCGCCCCGAAGTCTTCGGGGTTCAGGCTCAGGCCCAAGGCGTTGATAGTGAAATCGCGGCGGGCGAGGTCTTCTTCCAGGGTGCCGGCCTGCACCTCGGGCTTGCGGCTATCGGTGCGGTAGCTCTCCTTGCGGGCTCCCACAAATTCGATTTCGCCGGCCTCCTTAGTCGGCAGCATGGCCGTACCAAAGTTCTTGAACACCGTAACCCGGCCCCGGCCGGGCAGCTTTGCGCCCACGGCCTGCGCCAGAGCAATACCGTCGCCCACGGTTACCACGTCAATATCCTTGCTCGCCCGGCCAAGTGCCAGGTCGCGCACGTAGCCGCCGATTACATAAGCCGGCTGTTGCAGCTCGGCCGCCGCTGCGGCAATGGTCCGGAAGATGGGCAGTTCGGGTAGTCGGGGCGTATTCATGCCCGTAAAGGTCGGCGCTGGCAGCAGAATGCCGCCTGTCATTGCGAGTGGAGCGTAACGGAACGCGGCAATCCGTCCTCTTTTAGCGACCAGCCCTAAAAAGGCAACAAGCCCTGGTACTGCGCAGTATTGGAGCTTGTCGCATAAGTAACTGCTGTTACGCACCACCTTGAGTAGTTGCTTGGAAAGGGCCTTTGCTGAAGCAGTTGAAGTCTCTTGCTGAAGCGGAGGCGCAATCAGTGCGTAACATCAGTAAGTAAATGTCTGATTTTGATAGGAAAGATTGCTGCGTTCCGCTACGCTCCACTCGCAATAACAGACAGTACCAACTTATTCGCGCACTACTTCCAGCTGGCCATCCGCGCCCAGGCGCACCACCCGCGAGGGCGCTACCCGTGCGGCATCGTCCTGCCGCCAGTTCGCTACGTGGTCGGCCCCGCGCAATACCGCCGGGTCCACCTCCGAATACACTGCCGGAGTTGGCTCGCCCGCCTTGTTGGCCGAGGTCGACACCAGCCCGTGCCCCAGTCGCCGCGCCACCATGAAGCAAAATTCGTCCTTCACCACGCGCAGACCCACCGTGCCATCGGGCGCGACCAGGTCGGGGGCTACCGCCCGGCTGGCCGGCAAAATGTAGGTGGTGGGCCGGCTATCGGCGGCCAGCAGGGCCTCCATTCCGTCGGGCACTGCCGAGGCGTAGCGCTTCAGCATAGCCAAATCGGCCACCAGCACGATGCTGGGCTGGCCCTCGGGCCGGTTTTTTAGCTTATAAAGGGCTTTTACGGCGGGCGGCGACTCGGCATCGCAGCCCAGGCCCCACACGGTATCGGTGGGGTAGAGAATGACTTGCTGGAGCAGCAGCGCATCCACGGCGGCATCTACTTCTTGGCGGAGGAACTTCATATCACTGATTGACGCTGATTGACGCTGATTGACGCTGATTGACCGTGATTTCGCTGATTTTTTTTGTAGTCAGCACGGTTCTGAATTATTGAGTTGATGGGTGCTGAATAGCGCTTATTTTTAGCAGGACTGCCAACCTTCCATCAGTACCGACGGCGTCGGGATTGGTGAAAAATCAGCGAAATCACGGTTAATCAGCGTTAATCAGCGTCAATCAGCGATTGGCAGAGCTCTACCAATACGCCGGCCGCACTTTTCGGATGTACGAAGCACACCAGCTTATTATCGGCCCCACGCTTGGGTTCATCATTCAATAAAATGAACCCCTCCCCTTTCAGCCGCGCCATCTCGGCGCGGATGTCATCGACCTCAAACGCCACGTGGTGAATGCCCTCGGGCTTCTTGGCCAGGAATTTCGTGATGGCGCTATCGGGCGACGTGCCAGCCAGCAGCTCAATCTTGGAGCCGCCGACCCGAAAGAAAACGGTGTCGACGGCTTCGCTGGCCACGTGCTCCTGCTTATAAGGAGCCACACCGAACAGCTTGGTATAGAGGGCCGTGGCGGCCTCCAGGTCGTGGACGGCCAGGCCGAGGTGTTCGAGATTGGTAATCATACGTGGGCGGAAAGGTAGCGCCGGGGACCACTGACCGGCGAAAAAGCCCGGCTTCACCGAGCATTTCGTCCCGCTACCAGAAGTCGGCGCATTTCCTTATTTAGATTGTGTCTACTTTTGTAAGCCCAAAGAAAACTGATTGCCCCCAAACCGTGTTCTATGGGGGACCAGTGATTGGCTGGGTTTTACACTGACTTACTGCTGCGTGCAATGCTAAAGCTCCCTATTTACCTCGACAACAACTCCACTACGCCCCTCGACCCCCGCGTACTGGAGACGATGATGCCTTACCTGACCGATGTATTCGGCAATGCGGCTTCGCGCAACCACCCCTTCGGCTGGGCCGCCGAGGAAGGCGTGGACTATGCTAGGGAGCAAATCGCCGCCCTCATCAACTGCGACCCCAAGGAAATTATTTTCACCTCGGGTGCTACCGAGTCGGATAACCTGGGCATCAAGGGCGTGTTTGAGATGTATAGCCAGAAGGGCAACCACGTCATCACCACCACCACCGAGCACAAAGCCATACTCGATACCTGCAAGCACCTCGAGAAGCTGGGCGGCCGCGTCACCTATCTGCCGGTCGATGAAAAGGGCCTCATCAGCCTCGAAGAACTGGAAGCGGCCATGACCCCCGAGACCATCCTCGTCACCATCATGTATGGCAACAACGAGACGGGTACGATTAACAACATCCGCGAAATCGCCAAAATTGCCCATAATCACGGCGCCCTGTTCATGACCGATGGCACCCAGGCCGTGGGTAAAATTCCAGTGGATGTTATTGCCGATGGCATCGATATCATGGCCTTCACGGCCCACAAAATGTACGGCCCCAAGGGCGTGGGTGCCCTGTATGTGCGCCGCAAGAACCCCCGCGTGAAAGTAACCGCCCAGATGGACGGCGGCGGCCACGAGCGCGGCATGCGCTCGGGCACCCTCAACGTGCCCGGTATTGTGGGCCTGGGCAAGGCCTGCGAGCTGGCCAAGCTCGAAATGGCCGCCGACACCGCCCGCCTGAGCGTGATGCGCGACCGCCTCGAGAAGGAGCTGATGACGATGGAGGAAACCTACGTGAACGGCTCCATTGAGCACCGCCTGCCCCACGTTACCAACATCAGCTTCAAGTACGTGGAAGGCGAAGGCCTGATGATGGGCGTGAAAGACCTGGCCGTATCCTCCGGCTCGGCCTGCACCTCGGCCTCGCTCGAACCCAGCTACGTGCTCAAGGCCCTGGGCCTGAGCGACGACCTGGCCCACAGCAGCCTGCGCTTCGGCCTGAGCCGCTTCACCACCGACGAGCAAATCGACTACGCCATCGGCCACGTCAAAGAAGCCGTCACCAAGCTCCGCGAGATGTCCCCGCTCTGGGAAATGCACCAGGAAGGCATCGACCTGAGCACCATCGAGTGGGCGGAACACTAGGTTTGTTGAGTTATGAGTTAAAAGTTATGAGTTATGAGTTGCTCATTTGGCAACCTTGGTTCACAACCCCAAAAACTCACAAC
>JAYULN010000094.1:0-2568 GCA_043763525.1 Hymenobacter sp. | reverse complement strand
TCCTGCAGCTGCTCGCGGAACTCCTCCTTGGTCAGGGTTTTGCAGTCGGTGTCGGGCGCTTCGGGGCGGTCGAAGGGGTGCGTGAACCACGGTGTATTTAGGGCCACGAGGCGCACCAGCGGGGCCACGTCCACCACCTCGGGGCCGGGGCAGCCGTTGGTGGGCACAAAGGCATTCTGGCCGGGCAGCTGCTGCTCGATGTATTTTTCGAGCCGACGCACGGCCTTGAGGCCGGTGGGGCCCGAGTTGGCCCAGTCCTTATCGCCGGGCAGGAAGTAGATTTTGCCCAGTGGAAGGCCTTTCACCAGGGCAATGAGGGCATCGGCACGGGTGCGGGTAGCTGTTGCCAGGGCCGTGTCGCCCTGGGCAGCCAGGCCGGTGTTGCCCACAATATCCCCCAGATGAACCACCGTGAATGGCCCGGTTTGCTGCTCCAGCGTGCGGCGCAGCTGCTGCAAGCGGGCCGGCATTATGGTGGCCTGGGCGGTGTTGCCCATCAGAAAAACCGTGTGGGCTGCCGGCGCAGTTTGAGCCGAAATCCGGAATGTGGTAGTTCCGAGCGCGAGCAGCGCGAAGAGGAAAAATGAGCGCATGGAGAATAGATATGCGCTGACGTACGTAAAAAGCCGTGCAAAGTATGTGCCGAGCCACTATTTCGCTACTCCTGCACTGCCGAAGGCTGAGCTTGCCGCCACACTAACCGTTGCAGCACCAGCAGTATTAGGCACGGCAGGGCCACCCATCTTGCTTCGCTGGCCAGCACCCGCAGTCCGCGCCCACTCAGAAAGGCTTTAATGCCGAGGGGCGAAACCTGGATGGGCCGGAAGCCGAAGAAATACCGTTCCGGGTGCCAGGGGCTGAAGAAAGCCACGCCCAGGCCGCCGATAGTCAGGGCATCGAGCACTCCGTGCGAGGCCGTGGCCAGAAACAACAGCAAGGCCAGCCGCGCCGCCGGGGGCCGTCGGGCCGGGCTCGCGAACCGGGCCAGGCCGATGCCTACTGCCGCCACCACGGCGGCGACCAGCAGCGAGTGCGTTAGGCCCCGGTGGCCCCACAGGCTGTCGTAGGGCACGCCCAGGCGGTAGCCGAGCGCATCAATGTCGGGCAGGGCGGCGCAGGCGGCGGCGGCTACCCAGTAGGGCCAGTACCGGCGGTCGGGGAGGAGGAGCTTGCCGAGGGTGGCCCCCAGGGCGGCGTGGGCGAAAGCGGAAGCCATAGAAGTAAGCTACTAGTTTCTGGTTTCTGGTTAGGTGTTTTTTGGGCGGTTCACGAAGCTAAGTAGTCGAACATAAGTATTCGGTAGTCAGATCCAATGTTAAATCTTGATTGACAGCAGGTTGATGTCCGACTACTGACTACTTAATACTGGCTACCTACTTACATTTAACCTGCAACCAGAAACCAATAAGAAGCCAGAAGCAAAGAAAACCCTGCGTATCGACAGTTACTTTTATAAAGTTGTCATTACAGCGGTTTCTGTGTTAGTGTACGTGCGATGTAGAGACGCATATTTGCGTCTCGTCGTTGAACATATTGATAATGAACATAATAAGCAACGACAAGGCGCAAATATGTGTCTCTACATCGTGTCCTCCAACCTGGAAACTGCTCTAAAGGTGTTTAGGAAGTCTGGAAATTGACCATCGCACATCATGCTTAATTTGATGTCCGCTTGCCGAAGCATCTCCACCACGTTTGTCAGCGCCTTCAACGAAGCGGTAGAGATGCTTCGGCAAGCGGATATCAGATTAAGCATGACGTTCTAATGACTTCCTAAACAGTTGGCTTTTCCTCTTGAAGTATGAGTGCTACTGCCCCTGACGTATTAATTGCCGGAGCCGGCCCCACGGGCTTACTGCTGGCCCTGGAGCTGTGTCGCCACGGGGCCCGGCCCCGCGTGGTGGACGCGCTGCCCGGGCCCTCGCCCTTCAGCCGGGCGCTGGTGATGCACGCCCGCACCCTGGAGCTGCTCGACCGTCACGGGCTGGCCGGGCAGTTTGTGGCGCGGGGCGAAGTGGTGCGCGGCATCGGCCTGCGCCGGGGCGGGCGGCTGGTGGCCATGGCTCCGTTGGGCCGCATTGGGGAGGGCAGCAGCCCATTCCCCTTCCTGCTCCTCATCTCCCAGGACCAGACCGAGGGCCTGCTGCGCGAGGCGCTGGCCACCCACGGCGTGGCGGTGGAATGGAACACCACGCTCACCACGTTCACGCAGGATGCAAGCGGCACTACCGCCACCCTGCAAGCCCCCGGCCAGCCGCCCGAAACCGTGCGGGCCGCCTACGTAGCCGGCTGCGACGGGGCCCGCTCGGCCGTGCGCCACGCGCTGGGCGTGGAGTTTCCGGGGGGCACCTACGAGCAGCTATTCTTTGTGGCCGATACCGTGACCGAGGGCTTGCGGTCCCACCCCCAGGCCGGGCGCTTGCTGGAAGTGTCGCTGGCCGCCGAATCGTTCTACGGCTTGTTTCCGATGCCGGAGGGGCATACCCGCATCATCGGCCTGCTGCCCGCCGGCGTGCCGCAGGCTACCGCCACCTTCGCCGATGTGCAGCCGCAATTGGAGCGCACCGA
>JAYULN010000093.1:0-15557 GCA_043763525.1 Hymenobacter sp. | reverse complement strand
CGGAGAGGAGCAGTGTGGAAAAAGACGGGCGGGGCAGCAGCTTCATCAGTGGCGAAATATACGCTTTGCTTAATGAGTAATTAGGAACGTCATGCTGAGCGCAGTCGAAGCATCTCGCGTGCAGTAGCAATCACAATCGCAGAAAATAATTAGTGGTAGCACGCGAGATGCTTCGACTGCGCTCAGCATGACGTTTTTTTCCTCATTCCTCATTCCTCATTCTTCATTCCTCAATTAAGCAAAGCGTTAGTGCGTGCTGAAATACTTTTTCAAATCCGTCCAGCAGAGGCCGGGGCCGGTGCGCTGGTCGCGCCAGGCAATGATGCGCCATTCGTTGTTGCGGCGGCGGAGAATGAGGCGCAGGTTGCCTTGCAGCAGGCCGGCGTGAAACGCGGTGTCCTGCTGGGTGATGCGCAGCTGGTAGAGGGCCGATACTTCGACCGAATCGGTGGTGTAGAGCTGGTCGCGCCGGTCGGTGAGGGTGAGCTTGTTGCTGGGGCTGGCGGCCGAGCGGCGGCGCAGGCTGGCAAGGTAGGTGGTTTCTTCGGGCACGCTCCAGTTGGCAAACAGGGCGGGCGAGGAGCCGGCGCTGGTGGGGTCGGGCACGAAGCGGTAGTTGGGGCCGCTGAGGCTGCGCTCGTAGTTCCCCACGTTCACGCGCTGCACGGCGGTAGTGAAGTTGGCCAGCAGAATATCAATCTGGGTGGGCTGAATCCATTCGCTGGCGGCCACGGCCGGCTCGGGCTCGCGCAGCTGAAAGCAGGCGGGCAGGGCAAGTAAGGCCAGAACAAGGAATCGGGATTTCATCGCCATAACGAGGGCTTGGAAGCCGGAAGAAAGGTACGGCAGAACGACCAACTCCCCTCCTTAAAAAAGGAGGGGGGCCCCATCTCAGCCTCAGGCCGTACTTTCGTCGTCCGTCATCCGCTTCCCTTCGCATGTCCCGAAAGCTCCTGGCGTTATTCACGGCGCTGCTTCTGCTGCTGGCGCTGGCCACTTACGTGTATTATCGGCGCACGCTGGCGGCCGTGCCCGTCGACCCCTACGCCCTGGTGCCCGACGATGCCGTGCTGGTGCTTAGCACCCACGACCACCCCGCCCTGGTGCGCCACTTGCAGGAAACCGAGCTGTGGGACAACCTCACCGCTGTGCGCTATTTCCAGCAAGCGGCCGGCCACCTGGCCCTGGCCGACAGCCTGACGGGCGGCCGCGGCCGCCGACGCAATGGCCTGCTCACGCTGCTGGGCCACAAGCTGGTCATCACGTCCATTCACGTTACGGGGCCGGGCGAATTTGATGTGTTGTACCAGATTCCGCTGACGCGGGTGGTTGAGTACCGGCAGGTGCGGGGGCTGCTCGAAACCCTGGGCCGCGATGCCCGCTACCGCCTCACCACCCGCGACTACGAAGGCCAGGAGCTGACCGTCCTCACCGAGCGGCGTAGCGAATACAGCCTCACGGTGCTCAACTACCGCAACCACTTGCTCATCAGTGCCAATGGCGGACTGATTGAGGCCGTGGTGCGTCGGCTGGCTCACCCCGAAACGCCTACCGTGCTGGCCGCCTTCGGCTCGACCGATTTGCTGAAGCTGCGCGGCATCGATGCCTCGGTGCTGGTGAACTACCGCCGCCTGCCGCAGTTTCTGGACGTGCTGTTTCGGCCCGAGGCCCACGGGCAGTTCGACCAGCTGGCGGGCTTGGTTTCGCAGGGCATGCTGGGGCTGAAGCTGGCCGGCAGCCGGGCCCAGCTGCAAGGCTTCGCCAACCCCGAAACGGCCAAAGGCACGCTGCAAGCGCGCCTGGTGGGCCAGCCCGCGCAGCCGCTGGGCCTGGCCGGCATCATCAGCACGCGCACGGCCATGCTGCTGCACCTGGCCGTCAACCCCGCCCGCACCTGGCCCCGGCCAGGCCGCCCGCTGGTTGATTCGCTGGGGCGTAATGCGGCCCTGGATAGCCTGCGGGCCACTTTTGATGGGGAGATGGCCGTGGGCTACCTGGCGGCCCCGGCCGCCGGCAGCCGGCCGGGGCGGCTGGCATTTGTGCGCTGCCCGGTGCCGGGCCGCACCGCCCGCTGGCTGGCCCGCCTGCGCCGGCTCGATGCCAATTCACCCGCCTTTACCAAAGTGGGGCCCTATGAAGTGCATCCGGTGGGGTTTACGGAGGCTGCGGTGCTGGGGCCGCTGCTGGCCCCGGCCCGGCCCACTGCCGTAGAAGTGGTGGCCGGCGCGGGGGTGCTGGTGGGTAATTTCCTGGTGCTGGCGGACGAGCAAACCCTTACCGACTACCTGGCCGACGTGGTGGCCGGCCGCACCTGGGCCCAGACTCCGGCCCAGGTTTCCTTCCTACAAGAAACCCTGCCTCGCGCCCGCCTGAGCATTTTCATCGACACACGCAACAGCTGGAACGCCCTGCTCGGCGTGCTCACCGAGGAGCGCCGGGCCGGCCTGCTCCGCAACGAGGCCCTGTTCAAGCGCTTCCCCCAAATAGCGCTGCAACTAGTGCCCGCCGACAACGAGGCGGCCCCGGAAGCCCAGTATTTCACCCAATTGCTGCTGCGCCACCCCGACCTGGGCCCGGCGCTGGCGCAGGCCGGCGGCGCGGCGGCCAACGGCCGGGTGCTGGCGTTTCAGCACCCGCTGGTGGGCGCGCCCACGCTGCTGCCGGCGCTGGGCACGCGCGTGCCCGCCGTGGTGGTGCAGGATTCGGCCGGCACGCTGCATTTTGTGAGCCCCGAGAATACCGTGCTCTGGTCGGATACCCTGGCTGGCCTGGCCGTGGGCCTGAGCCCGCAGCCCAGCACCACCGGCGGGCCGGGCGGCCTGCTGCTGGGGGCCGGCTACCGCCTGCACCTGCTGGCCGGCGATGGCCGCGAGGTGCTGCCCTTTCCCCTCAACCTGCCCGATACCGTGCGGGTGGCCGCGCTGCTGGCCGCCCCCGGCAGCACCCCCAATGCCACCACGCGCCTGCTGGTGCAAACGGCGGGCAACGACCTGCTGCTGCTCGATGCCAGGGGTCACCTTTTTCCCGGCTGGCAACCCAAGCGGCTCGATTTTCCGCTGGCCGGCCACCCGGCGGTGCTCAGCGTAAGCGGGCGCGATGTGGTGGTGGTGCTCCTGCAAAACGGCTACGTGTATGCCTTCGATGGGCAAGGGGCCCTGTTGCCCGGCTTCCCGCTGAGCACGGGCGGGCGGCTGGCCGGCGGCATTTTGGTGCAGGCCGGCAGCACGCTGGGCCGCAGCCGCCTCACGGTGGCCAACCAGCACGGCGAGCTGGTCACTTTCACGCTCAGTGGCGATGTGCTGGTCCGCAGCCGGGTAGCCACCTGGAGCCGCACTGCCCGCTTCCGCCTGGTGCCCGATGCCAAGGGCCGCAGCTACGTGGTGGCACGCGAGGATGGCAACCAGCTCGACGTATTTCTGCCGAACCAAACTGCCCCGTTGCTCACCCAGCGCTTTGTTACCTCGGACAACAAAGCAGTGCAATTCTTCGATTTTGGTCCCCAAAGGCGCATCATTGCAGTCACTGAGCCCGGCCCCGGCCAGGTGTTTCTCTACGACGGCAGGGGCCGCTTGCTGGGCGGCGCGCCCCTGCCCAGCACCGGCACCGCCGTGGGCCTGAGCTACGATGCCACCACCGACGCGTTCCAGCTGGTGCGCACCGTGGGCCGCGAGCTGCGCCGCACCGAGCTGAAGCTCGGCCAGTAAGCAGCGCGTCGGGCCACATCAACCAAGCAATCCACCATGACCTTTTCGACTGCCACCGGCCTCGTCGTCGGTAAGTTTTGGCCGCCGCACCGGGGGCACCAGCTGCTGCTCGAAACGGCGGCGGCGCAAGTGGCCGAATTGGTGGTGCTGGTGTATGCCAACCCTACCGGGCACAGTCCTGATTCGGCCACGATGCCAGTCGCCGGGCGCGCCCGCTGGCTGCGGGAGCTGTACCGGGGCGATGAATTCGCCGAAGGCCCGCGCATTGGCACCACGCCGCTACGGGTTTTTGCCCTCTCGGCCGAAGCCGACGGGGTGCCGCCCGATGCGGCCGACGACCATGCCCATCGCGAATTTGCGCGGCAGTGGCTGCACCGGCAGGGCCTTGCGTCCGCCGTGGTTTTCAGCAGCGAGGAGTATGGGCCGGGCTTTGCCGCGCACCTCGGCGCGGCCCATGTGGCCGTGGATGCAGCTCGGTAACGAGTGCCCGTATCGGGCACGGCGGTGCGCCGGGAGCCGGCCGCAATGGCGGCGTTTCTGCACCCGCTGGTAGCGGCGCAGCTGGCCGTGGTGCCGCCCGCCGCCGTGCCCCGCGTGGCGCTGCTGGGGGCCGAAAGCAGCGGGAAATCGACCCTGGCCGCCGCCCTGGCCGAGGCCATGCAAACCGCCTGGGTACCGGAGTACGGCCGCACGCTGCACGAGCAAAAAAACGGTAACCTCGACTACGAAGACCTGCTCTACATTGCCCGCCGCCATGTCGAGCTGGAAGACGAAGCCGCTGCCCAGGTCCGCAACTGGCTGTTTTGCGACACCAACGCTGCCACCACGGCGCTTTATTCCTATTACTAGCTGTTACGCGGTAGGTTGTAGCGCGAACTTTGTCGTTCGCGTCCTCGCGTCAGTAAAGCCGCCCGAACGGCACGGGGACGCGAACGACAAAGTTCGCGCTACGCCCCCAGCGGCGCTTAAACCAAGGCACTGCGTAACAGCAGTTACTATTTCCACCGCTGCGACCCGGCCTTGCAGGCCATGGCGGCCGTGTGCGGCCAGCGCTACGCCCACACCTTCGTGTGCGCGCCCACCGTGCCCTTCGAGCAGGATGGCTGGCGCGGCCCCGAAGCCCTGCGCAGCTTCCAGCACGGCATGATACTGATGCAGCTGGACTGCTACGGCATTCCCTACACGCTAATTGACGGCACGGTGGCAGAGCGGGTAGGGCAGGTGATGAAAAAATTAGGAATGAAGAATGAGGAATGAAGAATTGGAAAGTGGAGCGAGGTGGCCGAAATTCTTCATTCTTCATTCTTCATTTCAGCAAAGCGAAGTCAGCGATTTGTCAGCCAGCCTTTCCTGTAAAAATAAAACAGCTGCGTAGTTACCACCATGCCCATTACGATTAGCACCATCGGGTAGCCCCAGGGGCTGTAGAGCTCGGGCATGTTGAGGCGCAGGAAGTGGCCGTGGCCGTCGTCGCGCTGGAAGTTCATGCCGTAGAGGCCCACCACGAAGCTCAGGGGGATGAAAATGGTGCTGATGATGGTGAGCACCTTCATCACCTCGTTCATGCGGTTGCCCTGGTCGGAGAGGTAGAGGTCGGTGAGGGAGGAAATGTTGTCGCGGTAGCTTTCGGCCAGGTCCAGGGCCTGGATGGCGTGGTCGTAGGCATCGCGGTAAAAAACTTTCAGCTCTTCGGGCATCACTTCTTCGGGCAGGCGCAGCACTTCGGCAATTTTATCGCGCTCGGGGTACACCAGCCGCCGGAAGCGCACGACGTCCTTTTTGATGCGCAGAATGCGGTTCAAGAGCCGGCGGGGGCGCTTATCGGCAAAAATAGCTTCCTCCAGCTCCTCAATGTAGTCGCCGATGGCGGCCATGGTGGGGTAGTAGTGGTCGAGCACCACGTCGGTGAGGGCGTAGGCCAGGTACAGCACCGGCCGGCGGCGTAGGGTGCTGAAATTGGCCCGGATGCGCACCCGCAGCGCATCGAGGCAGTCGTCGTAATCGTCCTGAAACGAGAGCACGTAATTGGGGCCGGTGAAAATCGACAGCTGGTCGTCGTCGATTTCGAGGTTGCTGGTGAAATCGGTCATCCGCGACACCATGAACAGGCGGTTATCGTCGAATACCTCCAGCTTGGCGCGCTGGTAGTCGTTGAGCACGTCCTCCATTTGCAGCGGGTGGAGGCCGAAATCCTGCATCAGCTGCTCCATCAGGGCCAGGTCGCCGTAGCCGCGCACGTCAATCCAGTGCTTGAGCTTGGGGTTGTCGCGCAGCTGGGTAATTAGCTCGTCGTAGCGGTCGGTGTACTCGTTTTCCGTAAATTCGGTATCGCTGTACGACATCAGAAACAGGCGCGGCTTGAGGGCTTCGGGCCGGATGTTGAGCGTGCCCGGCCGTTGGCCTACCTGCTGCTCACGGGCTTGCCGGGTGGCATCGCGGTCGGTGATGCTGTAACCGACGGCATCGGCCTGGTCGGCCAGGGCCGGCGAGCGGTTGGGCGCGGCCGAAGGGGAGGGGCTAAGCGGATTCATGCGGCGAAAAGATTACGGAAACGAAAGCGCAAGTTCGGCACTTGCGAGTGGCGGTTGAATGAAGATGCCGGGCAGGGGCCAGCCCAGGCAACCGAGGGTCAGGCAATGGCAGGCGGCCGTTCTGTACCGTACTTTGCCGGCAGGGCCACGAAAACTGAGTTTGAAAAGTACGGATTCTATAGTTGCAGTTGCGGCCGACGCGCCGCGCGGGGTGCCGGCCCTGGTCGTTAGCATGGCCGAGAGCGGCCCGGCTGGCCCGGCCCAACCCCGGCTGCCGCTGGCATTTGAACCGTTTTTGTACCTGCGCCCCGAGCATCAGGCCCTGTCGCTCGCCGCTGGCCCGGTCCTTAGTTTTTACCTCGAAGACCCGGCCGCGGGGCGCACCCTGGCCCAATTGCACGTAGCCGTGGATGCGGCCACCGGCCGGGCCCGCAGCCCGGCGCAGGCCCCGTTTGGGGCGGCGCAGCTGGCGGCCGGCATTGGCCCCGCCCAGTTGCATCTGCTGTTCGAGGAAGCCGAGCGCGAGCTGGCGCGGCGCGGCCTGCGGCAGTTTTCGTTGCGCGGCTACCCCTTCGCCTACGACCCCGCCGGGGCCGCCGTGCTGGCCGAAACCCTGCGGCAGCGCGGCTACCGCGTGGCCCTGGCCGAGCAGAACTACTACCTCGACCCCACCCGCAACTACGAGGCGCACCTGCACCCCTCCGAGCGCCGGCGGCTGCACAAGTGCCGGCGGCACGGCCTGCATTTCGAGCAGGAGCCGCCCTTTTTGCTGCCCGCCGCCTACGAGTTTATCGCGGCCTGCCGGCAGGAGCGGGGGCAGGCCCTTTCGCTGCCGCTGGCGCGGGTGCAGGAGCTGTTTCAACGCTTCCCAAAGGAGCATTTCCTGTTCTCGGTGCGCCAACCCGATGGCGGCTGGGCGGCCCTCACGGTAGCCATTCGGGTGAGTGAGCGGGTGCTGTATAACTTCTACCCTGCCAGCCCTTTGCGTTACAACGCTTTTAGCCCCGTGGTGATGCTGAATGAGGGCCTGCACGCCTTTTCGCAAGCCAGCGCCCTCGCGGTGCTCGACCTCGGCACCTCCACCCTCGACACTGGCCCCAATGCCTCGCTGCTGCGTTTCAAGCGGCACTTAGGTGGCGTGGCCGGCCTGCGCCTGAGCTGGGAAATTGGTGGGCTGGTGGAATGACAGTTGCCTCATTTATATTTCTCACGAAAGTGGTTTGCGAAAAGGTGCTGGTCGATGTAGAGACGCGACCCTTCGCGTCTTCACGTTGAACGATGCGGGAACGCCGCCCAAACGGCGCGAACGCGGAGACGCGAAGGGTCGCGTCTCTACATCCTTCTCCCAATTCATTTCGCGAGGAGTATAGCTGTTTAACATCGTTCCTTTACACCGGAAATGCTTGCCCAGCAGGTAGCTTACCGGCACTTCGAGTACGGAATAATATTCCACCATTCCACCATTCCACCATTCCACCATTCGTGCCACCAACCCACCAACCCATTAACCTACCAACCCACAGCCCCCTCCGCCACTTCGTGCGGGGCTCGTTGGGAACGGGGGTGGCCGTGGGGGCGCGGGCGGCGGGGGCGCTGATTATTAATAAGCTGATTGCTACTCATGCCCCGGCAGGCGGCCTCACGCTGCTGGCCCAGTTCCAGAATCTGATGGCCATGCTCACGGCCCTGCCCAACGATGGCGTGCAGGTGGGCCTGGTGAAATACCTCGCGCCGTTGCGGCCGGGCAGCCCGCGCTACCGGCTGTGGCTGGGCGCGGCAACGGCCCTCAACGCGGCGGCGATACTGGCCGGGGCCGGGGTGCTGGCCGGGCGTGGGCTGCTGGGCTGGGGTTGGGGCAGCTTGCTGGCGTTTGTGCTGGGTATTACGCTGCTCACGGGGCAAACCATGCTGGGGGCGGCGCTGCTGGCTGCCGGCCGGCTGCGGGCCTACCTCGGCCTGACGGTGCTGCTGGCGGGGTTGGGCACGGGGGCAGTGGCGCTCACGCTGTGGGCTCATTATCCGTTGCGGATGGTGCTGCTGGCCTATTTGTTGGCGCAGGGCCTCACGCTGGGGCCGGCGCTGGGGCTGGCGGCACGGGCCGGGCTGCTGCGCCACTGGCGGCTGAGCGCGCCGGTTAGCCGCCTGGCGCTGCGCCGGCTGGGCAGTTTTCTGCTCATGGCCGTGAGCACGCTGCTCTTTGGCAAAGCCGTGGACTACGTGCTGCGCGACTACCTGCTGCACACCTACGGCCCTGCCCGCACCGATTTGTGGCAGGCTGTGGCCAAGCTCTCCGACAACTACACCATGGTATTTGCCGCCCTGATGAGCAGCGTATTCTACCCCCGCCTGGCCGCGCTGGCCGGGCAGCCCCGCGCCGCCCGTGGCTACCTGCTGACCGTGTTGAGGCTGCTGGCCCCGGTGCTGGCCGCCGGGCTGGGGCTGATATTTGCCTGCCGCAATTGGCTGCTGCCGCTGCTATTTTCGCCGCGTATGCTGGGCGCGCGCGAGTTTCTGGCCCCCCAGTTGCTCGGCGACTGGGCCAAGCTGCTCAGCTGGCTCTTCATTTTTCAGCTCACGGCCAAGGCCCGCACGGGTCCGTACGTGGCGGTGCAGGCGGGCTCGGCCGCCGTATTTGCGGGGTTGCTGGCGGTGCTGCTACCCCGCTTCGGTTTGGAGGGGGCCGTGCTGGCCCACGCCGGGCGCTACGGCTTGCTGCTGCTGGCCTGCGGGTTCTTTCAATTCAGAATGAGGAATGAGGAATGAAGAATGAAGAATTTTTCTTCGGTTCATTTGCTGCTTTCGATGCCTGCGCTTTATGCCCAATTCCTCATTCCACATTCCTTATTCCTTATTAAGCGAGAGCGAAAGTGTCAGCGTAATAGCGCTGTGCCACAACCACGCGCCGTTTCTGCGCGAGGCGCTCGATTCCATTCTTGCCCAAACCTACCCCCACCTCGAAGTGTGGCTCGTGGACGATGCCAGCACCGACGGCAGCCCTGCCATTTTGCGCGAATACGCGGCCCGCCACCCGGCCTGGCACCTACTGTTGCTGCCCGAAAACGTGGGCAACTGCCGGGCCTTCAACCTGGCTCTTGGGCAAAGCAAAGGCACGTTTGTGATTGATTTTGCCACCGATGATGTGCTGCTGCCCGAGCGAATAAGCCGGCAGGTCGCCGCTTTTCAGGCCGCCGAGCCTGCGGTGGGCATGGTGTATTCCAACGCCGAACTGATAGGGGAGGACGGCCACTTGCTGGGCCTGCACCACCGCCCCGATGGCCACGGCGGCTTGCAGCCCCGCCCCGCCAGCGGCTGGGTATTTGCCGAGGTGCTGCGCCGCTACTTCATCAGCACGCCCACCATGCTGATGCGCCGCGCCTGCCTGGCCCAACTCGGCGGCTACGACGAAACCCTGGCCTACGAGGACTTCGATTTCTGGGTGCGTGCCAGCCGCGACTGGCAGTTTCTCTACCTCGATGCCGTGACGACCCGCAAGCGCAAGCACCCGCGCAGCATGAGCAGCCGCGCCTACCAGGCCAACGACCCCTACCTGACCTCCACCATTCGGGTGTGCGAAAAAGCTCTGGCCCTGGTCCGCACCCCCGACGAGCGCGCCGCCCTGGCCACCCGCCTGCGCTGGGAGCTGCACCACGCCGCCCGCCGCCGCCGCCACGCCGAGGTGCGCGCCCTCTACCGCTTGCTGCGCCAGGCCGCCCGCCCCACCTTGCCCGACCGCGCCCTGACCACCTGGAGCCGGTTATTTAAGTGAGTATTGAGAAATGAGGATGTTTAATCATTTGGTAGAACTTCATGCTTCGGCAAGCGGATGCCAGATGAAGTATGACCGTGAATCAGCATCACCGTAAAAACGAATTACTAAACAGCTTCACCCTCACACTTTGCCGCGCCACTCCCGACTAGCCATTTTTGCCCGCGTGGTGCTGCTGCCGCTGCTGCTGTCGGGGGGCACCGTCGCGGGCCTGGGCAGCTACTACGAAACCAGCGACGATGCCACGCTCACCTGGTTTTTTGCAGGCGTGCTGGCGCTGAAGCCGGTACCGTCAGTGCCGCTGTATTTTCATGGGTATGGGCACTTGCTGGCGGCGGCTTATCCGGCCATGCCCGGCGTGCCGTGGCTGGGGCTGCTGCTATGTGGCCTGCTAGCCTTGGCCACGATGCTGATTTTTGCGGTGCTCGACCGCCTCTTGCGGCCGCATTGGCGAGGCGTGGGTTTGGCGCTGATATTGGTGCTTTTTTTTGGTTTGGGCTGGGTCGAGCACTGGCTGTGGTTCAGCCATGCGCGGGTGGGGGTGTTGCTGGCGGGGGCGGCGGTGCTGTACGCGGCGCAGCGGCCGGCGCGGCGCTCGGCGCTGCTGCTGGGGCTGGCGGGCGTGGGGGCGGCCTGGCTGCTGCGGCCCAATTTGGCCGTGCTGGGGGTGGGGGCGGCGCTGCCAGCGGCGCTGCTGCTGGCGGGCAGTTGGCGGCGGGCGGTGCCGGTGGTAATCAGCGTGGGTTTGGGGCTGGTTTTAGCTGGAGGTGCCGCAGCCTGGCGGCAAACGCCCGCCGAGGCCCGCACCCAGGTCAACGACCGATTCTTTGCCCAGGTGTTGGACTTTGAGCAGCTGCGCCCACAACCAGCTACCCCGGTCGACAGCCTGGCCACAAGCGCAATACCGCTGTGGCTGCTCGGCGACGCTACCGTGACAAACGAAGCGCTGCCCCGCCGGGCCTACCACTTCGATGCGGCTGATTTTTGGGGTCATACGGTGCCGGCCAAGCTCGCGCTGCGGGCCGGACTGTTGGTCCGCGACTACTTTCCGCTGCTGCTGGCGCTGCTGGCAACAACCGTTGTACTGGCCCGCCGGCCAGGGCGGCAGCCGTGGTTCTGGTTCCTTCAGCTGAGCTTTTTTGGGGGCTTGGTGCTGCTGGCGGGCCTGCTGAAGCTGCCGCCCCGGCTGGCCTTGCCGCTGCTGGATTGCTGGCTAATCACGAACCTGATTTTCTGGTTGAAACCAGCCGCTGCAACAGCAGTGGCTGCTGCAAGGGGAGGAGTACCGGGCAGCAGGCGAACAGCTGCGGAAACTTGGTCGTTTTCTCAGCCAATGCCCCGCTGGTTACTAGCCGGGGCGCTGCTGGTCGGGCTGGCTTACGGGGCCAAAACCCTGCACCGCCGCCAGGTGCTGGGGCAGGAGCGGGGCCGCCATGAGCGGGCCCTGGCCGAAATCAGCACCCGCACCCGCACCAGCGGGCAGGTGCGGGTGCTGAGCGGCCCCAACGACTTGCTCAAAAGCCTGTCGCCGTTTCGCGTGTATACCCTGGGGCCCGGCCCGGTATTGCTGCTAACGGGCTGGCCCGCGCACGACCCCTCGCAGCCGCTGCTGCGCCAGCAGCTGGCTGGTACCTCCGACCAAACCTCCTGCCTGCGTCGCCTCGCCGCGTCGGGGTGCCGGGTGCAATGGCTGTTCTCGGCCGAAACCGCGCAGTGGCTCAACCGCCGTTTTCGGTACGGCCCCGCGCCCGGCCCGGCCCTGCGGCTACTGCCCGGCGCAACGCTGCCGGCCGATACCACGCTGCGCTTTTACCAGCCGGTTTTTGAGTAGGCGCCGCGCCAGCCGCGTTGCAACATAGGTTTCGGGTAGGCACCCGGTCGGCTATTTGTTTTCAACTGCAATCCGGCCTTAGCGCTTCCCAGGGCCAGCACCCAGAAATCAGCCACTACCGCGCAATGCCATAATCTTATACCCCGCCCGGTGCCCAGGCAACAGACCTTTGCCCCGCAAATAGCGTTTCTTCATTAGCTATCCATGCTTTTCGCTCCCATCTTATGTTAACGTCCTCTATGACTTCCCGCAGCGAAGTCCTGCAACACCTCGAAGGCTTTCTCAAGGAAAACATGGGCACCTTCCTCAAAAGGGTGGAAGACAGCTGGCAGCCCGCCGATTTCCTGCCCGATTCGCGCCAGGAAAGCTTTTTCGACCAGGTGAAGGAGCTGCGCGAAAAAGCCGGCAACCTCAGCTACGACCTGTTGGCCGTGCTCATCGGCGATACCATTACCGAGGAAGCCCTGCCCAACTACGAAGCCTGGTTTCACGAGCTCGACGACCTGAACCGCGACGAAAACAACGGCTGGGCGCAGTGGATTCGGGGCTGGACGGCCGAAGAAAACCGCCATGGCGACCTGCTCAACCGCTATCTGTACCTGAGTGGCCGCGTGAACATGCGCGAGTTTGAAGTCTCGACCCAATACCTTATCAACGACGGCTTCGACCTCGGCACGGCCCACGACCCGTACCGCGCTTTCATCTATACGAGCTACCAGGAGCAGGCTACCAACATTTCGCACCGCCGCGTGGGCCAGCTCGCCCGCACCGCCGGCGACGACCAGCTCTCCAAAATCTGCGGCATGATTGCCGGCGACGAAAACCGCCACGCCCGCGTGTACAAGACCTTCGTGGAGAAAATATTCGAAGTTGACCCCAGCGAAATGATGCTGGCCTTCGAGGACATGATGCGCAAGAAAATTGTGATGCCGGCCCACTACATGCGCGAAATGGGCATTGAAATGGGCAAAACCTTCGGCCACTTCACCGATGCCGCCCAGCGCCTGGGCGTGTACACCAGCGCCGACTACACCGACATTCTCGACTCGCTCATTCACGACTGGAAAATCGAGAAAATCGGTGGCCTCACCGGTCCCGCCGAAAAGGCCCGCGACTACCTCATGGCCCTGCCCAACCGCCTGCGCCGCGTGGCCGACCGCATGCCCGTGCCCAAGCTGGAATACAAATTCAAGTGGATTTCGTAGCCCGGTGCTACCCGCCCGAAAACCGTGTAGAAGCCGCTCCCCGCTTCGGGGGGCGGCTTTTGTTGTTATTCGCACACCCGGCCCGCAACCCTCAGCCGTCGGAATGAGTTACTTCTTATTCATTCTCTAACCAGACAATTCCCATGGCCAAGCAAACTCAGGCTGCCTTTTACACCGAATTCGGTGGTGTCGATAAAATTCAAGTTGGCTCGCTCGACCTGCCCGAGGTGGGCGAGGGCGAGGTGCTGTTGCGCGTGAAAGCGGCCGGCATCAATCCCGTCGATTACCTCATCCGCGAGGGCTACCTCAACGGCATGATTCCCGCCGCCTTTCCCGTGGTGCCGGGCTGGGACGCGGCCGGCATCGTCGAGCAGGTGGGCGCGGGCGTGTCGCGCCTCGCCGTGGGCGACGAAGTGTATGGCTACCTGCGCCGCCCCAGCGTGCAGCACGGCACTTTTGCCGAACACCTGGTGGTGCCCGAGGGCTACCTGGCCGCCCGTCCCAAAAACCTGAAGTGGGAAGAAGCCGGCGGCATTCCGCTGGCCGGCCTCACGGCCCACCAGGCCCTGTTTTCGGCGGGCCACTTGCAGGCCGGCCACACGGTGCTCATTCTGGGCGCTTCGGGTGGGGTAGGCAGCTTCGCCATTCAGCTGGCCAAACACAAAGGGGCCACGGTGGTGGCCGTGGCCAGTGCCAAAAATGCCGCGTTCATGAAGGAGCTGGGGGCCGACTTCACCGTCGACTACGCCCAGGGCAACGTGTCCGAAGCCGTACGGGCGCTGGTACCCGCCGGCGTCGACCTCATTTTTGACTGCATCGACGGCGAGACGCTGCCCCAGGCCCTGCCCGCCCTCAAACCGGCCGGCAAGCTGGTGTCCATCCTCAACAATGGCAAGGACCTGGCCCCCAAAATAAACTTCGAGTACGTATTCGTGAGCCCCAGCGTGCCCCAGCTCGACCACCTGCGCGAAATAGCCGAAGCCGGCCACCTGCGCGTACCCATTGCCGCTACTTTTTCGCTGGCCGAAGCCCGCAAGGCATTCGAGCAGATTGAAACCCACCACACCACGGGCAAAGTGGTGATTGTGATGTAGGAATTCGCAAGGCCGATAACCAGAACGTCATGCCGACTCGGCATGACGTTCTTGCGTTACAGAAATTCGAAGTCCGTTATTTCTCCACTTTTACGCCTTTCCAGAACGCCACGCGGTTTTTGATTTCCTTGGCGGCATCTTTGGGCTCGGGGTAGTACCAGGCGGCATCCTTGTTCTGCTCGCCGTTCACGCGCAGCGAGTAGTAGCTGGCGCGGCCTTTCCAGGGGCAGCTGGTTTGGGCGACACTATCCTCAAAAAACTCCTTCTTAAGGGAATCAGCGGGGAAGTAGTGGTTGTTTTCGATGACGACGGTGTCGTTGCTCTCGGCAATGACGGTGTTGTTCCAAATGGCTTTCATGTCGATTAACAGGTTACATTTATCATTTACCACCCGCCCGGCGTGGGCATTCGCTTAGCACACAGCAACTATCGAAACGGGGGTAATTACGGCTTCGCGAGTAATGAACATCCGCGTCCGCTCAGGTGTTTGCAGACTGCCATTGGAACGCCTCCGGCATTCGGGTGTTAAATGATAAATGTTAATTGGTAAATGATATGGCAGGTTTCCGCTTTCGCGATTTTGTGCCCGAAGACCAGCCCGAAAAGGGCTTCGAGTCGTTGTTTAAGCTATTTATGCAACTCGTTACCATCACCAGCGGCGATGTGGGCGAGGCGCTGCAATGGCTGAACGAGCTCGACAAGCAGTACGGCCTCACCGACGACCAGTACGGCATGGGCAATTTCATCGACGACCTGAAGAAAAAGGGCTACATCGATGAGAATGAGCAAGCCAAGGGCGAATTCAAAATAACTCCCAAAACCGAGCAGGGCATCCGCAAAAGTGCCTTGGAGGAGATTTTCGGCAAGCTGAAAAAGAGCAGCACCGGCAACCACCGCACGCCCCACACCGGCCAGGGCGACGAGCAGAGCACCGACCTGCGCGAATTCCGCTTCGGCGACAGCGTGGAGCAGATTCAGATGACCGAATCCATCCGCAACGCCCAGCTGAACCACGGCCTCGACGGCGACGAATTCCGGCTGACCGAGGGCGACCTCGAAGTGCGCGAAAACGAGCATAAGTCGCAGACCAGCACCGTGCTGATGATTGACATCTCACACTCGATGATTCTCTACGGCGAGGACCGCATCACGCCGGCCAAGAAGGTGGCCATGGCTCTGGCCGAGCTCGTGAAGCAGAAGTACCCCAAGGATTTCCTCGATGTGATTGTGTTCGGCAACGATGCCTGGCAGATTGAGGTGAAGGACTTGCCCTATCTGCAAGTTGGGCCTTACCACACCAACACGGTGGCCGGCCTGGAGCTGGCCATGGACCTGCTGCGCAAGCGCAAAACGCCCAACAAGCAGATTTTTATGATTACCGACGGCAAGCCCACCTGCCTGAAAGAGCCCGGCGGCTACTACAAAA
>JAYULN010000092.1:0-2574 GCA_043763525.1 Hymenobacter sp. | reverse complement strand
AAGCTCAGTGGCCTTCTATTGAATGGGTGCGCATCAAAAATTTTCGCAACCTACTGGCCCACGAATACTTTCGCACCGATTACGCGGAAGTGTGGAATGTTGCCAAGAACCTGCTACCGGCTTTGCTGCCCACGCTGGAAGACCTTTTCGCCGACCTTGACCGACAGTTTGGCCCCGATTCCGGTGTATAAGTCCCTCGTCAAACCCCTGCTTTTCAACCTCGACGCGGAACGCGCCCACCACCTGGTTTTTGATAACCTGCGCCGCGCCGCGCGGGTGCCGGGCACCAAGGCGCTGCTCCGGGCACTATACGATTACCAAAACCCCAGCCTGGAGCGCGAGGTTTTCGGGCTGAAATTCCCGAACCCGGTGGGGTTGGCGGCGGGTTTTGATAAGAACGCGGCCCTCACCGATGAGCTGGCCACACTGAGCTTCGGCTTTGTGGAAATTGGGACGGTGACGCCCCGGCCGCAGCCCGGCAACCCGGCCCCGCGCCTGTTTCGGCTGCCGCAGGACGAGGCGCTGGTGAACCGTATGGGTTTCAACAACGACGGGGCGGCCGTGGTGGCGGCGCGGCTGGCCCGGCGGCGCAACCGGCAGCTCATCATCGGCGGCAACATTGGCAAGAACAAGGACACGCCCAACGAGCACGCCGCCGCCGACTACGTGGCCTGCTTTGAGGCGCTGGCTGACGTGGTCGACTATTTCGTGGTGAATGTGAGCTCGCCAAACACGCCCAACCTGCGCCAATTGCAGGAAAAAAAGCCGCTCATCGAGCTGCTCCAGCAGGTGCAGCAACGCAACCTAAGCCGCGCCCAGCCGCGCCCGCTGCTGCTGAAAATTGCCCCCGACCTGACGGATTCGCAACTCGATGACATTCTGGAAATAGCCCGCGAAACCAAGCTTAGCGGCCTGGTGGCCACCAACACCACTATCAACCGCACCGGGCTGAACACAGACCCAGAATACGTAACCAGCCTGGGCGCGGGCGGCCTGAGCGGGCGGCCGCTGCGGGCACGGGCCACCGAAGTCATCCGCTACCTGCACCGGAAATCCGACGGCGCACTGCCCATCATCGGTTCGGGCGGCATTCACTCGGCGGCCGATGCGCAGGAAAAGCTGGCGGCCGGCGCTTCGCTCATTCAGCTCTACACCGGGTTTATTTATGAAGGGCCGGGGCTGGTGAAGAGAATCAATGCGCAATTAGCAATGAGCAGTAAATAATGAGCAGTTTTGACTCTCTCGGGTCGCCTTCCAATTGTTCATTGCTCATTGCCAACTGCTAATTGAATACGCGGCCCCCGCGCCCGGCGGTGCCACCACATGATGACGGGCACGCCCAGCACCGTGGGCCACAGAAAGTTGTAAGGAAACGGTATGAATTTCAGGCTGGTGGCTGAAAACGCCGAAACTGCCGCGATATACGAAGCCATAAACCCCGAAATGTGGTTGAGCAGCCACTGGGTTTTGGTCCAGTGGCCGGCGTTGGCATAGCCGCGCAGCTGGCGGAAGGCCGTCATTGCGCCCAGCGCGCCGAACACGCCCACGGGCACGTTGCCCGCTTTAAACGCGTAAGCCACCGTTCCCAGAAACACCACCAGCCCCACGCCGGCCACGGCCCAGTCGAAGGTTGCCACGCAGGCATCCCAGGCCAAGTGCTTCAAGAAAAGAGAGCGGTAGCCGAAACCCGCCATGTAAAGGCTAAATACCGCCGTGAGCAGCAGAAACAGGCTGTGAATGTGCTGCGCGCCCACCAGCGCCGTGGTGCCGGCCACTACCATGGCCCAGAAAAACACCTGGCCCCAGCGCCGGTGCGCCAGCCCGCCCTTGCGCACAGCCAGCGCCACCGGCGCTACAAAAAACCCAATGGTGCCCGCCACAATGTGCAGGTAGCGGTTGGCAGCAAAGAAGGTTTCCATGGCAAGGGGGCGGCCCTGATGGCTGCGCGGCGGCAAGTTGCACCCCCGCGCCCGCCATTTGCCCGCAAACCTTGCCGAAGCGTCGCATTACCGCCCCGAACCCCCGCAACAGCCGGATGACGGGGGGCCGGCGGCCGCTACAGCTTCGCGCCTACTTTGAATTCGATGACATCGGCCTTGCCGCCGTGCAGCTTCAGGTCGATGGCCCCGAACAGGCGGGGCGTGACGTGGTATTTCAGGCCCAGGCGCTCGTAGTAGGGCGTGGCCGAATGGTAGGGCTCGTACACGTAGAAACCCAGGTGCGACACAAAGGCCAGCCGGCCAAACAGCAGCTCGTGGCCGGCAAACACGCCCAGTTTTGCCACGTTGGGTTGCTTGCTGCCAACCCGGGTGGTGTCCTCCAAAGTAGCTCTCAGGCTGCGGTCATAAAAGCCGTCGAGGCCCAGCAGCAGGTTCGATTTGCGGTTCATGCGCCGGCCCACGGCCACGGTGGCCGAGTTCACGAGGTATTTCTGGTGGTCGCTCTCGGTGCGCTGCTTGAAGCCCAGGCTGGTGCTCAGGTTCACAAACGTGTGGCCTACCTCGGCCGGTGCCGGGGCCGCCGCATTGGCGTAGGGGGCCGGGCGCTGCTCATGGTAATTGAAGCCCAGCACCA
>JAYULN010000091.1:0-2577 GCA_043763525.1 Hymenobacter sp. | reverse complement strand
CCGTGCCCACCCCGCTGCCAGCCGGACCGCCCGTCGGCTGCGGCGTACGTCGCCGAGGGACACCGCCCCAAAATGCGTGTGTGCCCACTGGTGGGGGGTGCCAAAATGCGTTGAAATGCTCATGCCCGCAAGCTACCGCCAACGCCAAAAAAAAGCGCTGACCGACTGGCCAGCGCTTTTCTGAGTTTTGGGTAAGGACAAGGTCCACAAGGGCCGGGGCTTTTTTATCTCTTGTGTGATGAAAAAACTCATTAGCTTATGGCTACTCCTGGCCTGGCATGGGACCAAGGCCCAAAACCTCGTCCTGAACCCCGGCTTCGAGCAATACAGCCAGTGCCGGCGAATCGATATTCCGGGTAATTATTACTATTGGCTTAATGATGTTAACCGCATCACGACTGCGCCCTTTGGCACCAGTGGGCCGGGTTGGTACACGCCCGGGCAGCTTTTTGGTGCAACCGGCACCGTATGGCCGGCATATCATGCGCTACAGTGCAACAAGCAAACATTCGTACAGTCCCAACGTGCCAACATCGGGTACATTCTGGCATACGATACCTCCTGGTACCGCCCCCGTAGCGGCCAGGGCTACATCATTATTTCCGCCTACACGGCCGCCGTGACGCTGTCACTGTTCCTTGCTGCGCCGCGTTCGTATGCCCAGGCTGCCCTGCCCGCACCGCTGCGGGCAGGCTGCACCTACCGGGGTCACGTTCTACGCCCGGCTGGCCTGGGGCCGCGAATTCCACTCCTACTCCTATCCGCCCATCGCCACCGACAACCTGGGTGCGTACTTTTCGACGCAGCCCGTCCTGCAAGACCCTACTAATCCCCAGCTGCTGGCCCAGCCCCAGGTGAGCAGTCCGCCGGGGGTGGTATTTGCCGACACCCTGAACTACACCCGCGTAAGCGGGACCTTCGTGGCCCAGGGCGACGAACGCTACCTCACCCTCGGCAACTTCCGCCCCGATGCCCAAACTACCACCCGGCAGCTGTGGACCAATTCCCGCTGGGGTGGCAGTGCCCGCTACGCCCTCGACGACGTTTCGGTGGAGGCCGTGCCCCCCGCCGGCCTGGCCCTGGGCCCCGACCGCTGGCTGGGGGCCTGCGCCGGAGCCGCGCCGGTCACGCTCACGGCCCCGGCTGGTTTCCAGAGCTACCGCTGGCGCACGGGCCAAACCACGGCCAGCATCCAGGTGAGCCAGCCCGGCCGCTATGTGGTGACGGCCGACTTCGGCTGCGGCTTGGTAAAGGACAGCGTGGAGGTACACCGCTACGACCCGCAACTTACGCCGCTGCTCGTGCAGCCGCCCGCGCTGTGCCCCGGCCAGTCGCTCACGCTTACGGCCGCAGCCGGCTTCCAGGACTACCGATGGGCCGATGGCCCCACCGGCCCCGCCCGTACCCCAACCCAGCCCGGCCCCTACCGCCTGACCGCCCGCACTGCCGACGGGTGCCTGGTGCGCGACAGCGTGGAATTGGTGGCACTGCCACCACCCGTCGTCCCAACCGGCTTTCCGGCCGATACGGCCGTGTGCATGCAGGAGCCCTGGCGGTTCACCTTGCCGCCGCCACCGGCGGGGGTCAGCTACGAATGGAGCACCGACGCACTAGGTTCCACCCTGTTGGTGCCTGCCGGTGCGGCCGGCCCCTACACACTCACGATACACACCCGCTGCCAAATTGCTACCGCCACCGTGCGGGTGCGCACGCAAGATTGCGCGCCCTTGCTCCAGGTGCCCAACATCGTCACGCCCAACCACGACGGGCGCAACGACCGGTTTCGCGTGACTGCCCCAAGCCCGCGCCCCTTGCGCCTACAGGTATTTACCCGCTGGGGCCAGCTCGTGTTTGAATCGGCGGACTACCGCGACCAATGGCCTACGGACTCCCCGGCCGTGCCAGCCGGCATCTATTATTACCTGCTGGTGGACTCCACCTTCGGCCGCCGCTACCGGGGCTGGGTAGAAATGATGCCGTAATGCGACCGGTACTGCAATGGCATCTAATTGAAGCATAATTGATTCTGGATTCACATCGCTAACGGGCAGTCGCTGGCCGGGGCCATTGCCCACGCTTCTGTGTAAATTAGCTCTACCTCACTTGCGATTATTCGCATACATCTTCCAGCGGCCGAAGAACGAAACCGCGGCCAGCACGATGATAGCGCCAATCAGCGCGTAGCGCAGCCCGCCCTGGCCGGTTTGAGTCCAACTCCACCACGCCACAATTCCGGCCAGGAACATCAGGGTCGTAGTGAGCAGCAAGCGGCCGATGGAAATGAACGGCGTTGTTTCGATGGTTTTCATGGCTTGCGGGGGTTAGTGGGTCGAGATTGGGTTGCCGCAGCATTTGGTTGAGGGCAAGCTTTGGCTTTTGGCCCACAGCAATTTACAACAATTAACGGTCGCACGCAAGACGCTGCGTTGGCAGTATCTGGGGGTAATTAACTGCTGTTACGCAGTGCCTTGGTTTAAACGCCGCTGGGGGCGTAGCGCGACCGGTGTCGTTCGCGTCCCCGTGCCGTTCGGGTGGCTCTCCTGGCGCGGGAACGCGAACGACACCGGTCGCGCTACA
>JAYULN010000090.1:0-6339 GCA_043763525.1 Hymenobacter sp. | reverse complement strand
AGGGCGAAGGTTTGCAGGCGTTCGGGCTCGGGCGCGTCGTGGGTGCGGTACACCATGGTGAAGCGCGGCTTGGTCTTTTTGAGGTTGAACACGAACTCAGCCACCTTGCGATTGGCCAGCAGCATGAACTCCTCAATCATCTTATGCGCGTCCTTGCGCTCCTTCACGTACACGCCGAGGGGCTTGCCCGTTTCGTCAAGCCGGAACTTCACCTCCTGAGTTTCGAAGGTGATGGCCCCCTGCTTGAAGCGCTGGGCGCAGATTTTATGCGCCATGTCGTTGAGGATATTTATCTCCTCGGCATGGTCGCCGGCCTTGGTTTCGATGCGTTCCTGCGCGTCTTCGTAGCTGAAGCGGCGGGCGGAGTGAATGATGGTTTTGCCGAACCACGACTCGTACAGCTTACCGTTCTCGTCAAGCTCAAACACGGCCGAGAAGGTCAGCTTGTCCTCATGAGGACGCAACGAGCAGAGGCCGTTGCTGAGGCGCTCGGGCAGCATCGGAATCACGCGGTCGACGAGGTACACCGAGGTGGCGCGGTGCTTGCCCTCGCGCTCCAGCTCGGTGCCGGGGCGCACGTAGTGGGTCACGTCGGCGATGTGGACCCCCACTTCCCAGTGGCCGTTCTCCAGTTTCTGAATGCTCAGGGCATCGTCGAAGTCCTTGGCATCGGCCGGGTCGATGGTGAAGGTGGTGATGTCGCGGAAGTCGCGGCGGCGGGCTATTTCCTCGGGCTGGATAACCTCGCTGATGCCTTCCGACTCGGTTTCCACTTCCTCGGGAAATTCAAACGGCAGGCCGAACTCGGCCATGATGGCGTTAATCTCGGCCTCGTTGCCGCCGGCCGCCCCAAAGTTGCGGATGACCTCACCCACCGGCTGGCGGTTGCTGTCCTCCGGAAACTCGGTGATGCGAACCAGTACCTTGTCGCCGTTGCGCGACTCATGCAGCAGGTGCGGCGGCACGAATACATCGAAGTACATCTTGCGGTTGTCGGGCTTCACGAAGCCCAGCGTGCCCTGCACCTGCAGGCGACCCACCACTTCGGGGCGCACGCGCTTGAGTACTTCCACCACGTCGCCCACCGGGCGGCCGTCGCGCGAGCTGCGCATTCGCACCCGCACCACGTCGCCCTGCAAGGCAAACTTCAGCTGGTCGGTGAACACGCGGATATCGTCACCACTGCCCGTGCCCTCGGGCACCACGAAGGCAAAGTTGGGCGTGGCCAAATCCACGGTACCGATGATGGTGTTGGCATCGCGGCTGGGCCGGCTGTCGTCGCCCACGTAGTCGAACCCGGCCGAGCGCCGACGGTGGACGATGGGGTCCTGGCCAAATTCGGCACGGGCGAAACGCTCGACCGAGGCCTCCGTGGGAAGGGTCGGTTTTTTAGCCGGTTTCCGGGCGCTGGATGGCATCAACGCCGTAGCCACGGTGTCGGTATCGGCCAGACGGTACTCGTCGTTTTGGAGCAACGTAATGAGTCCGTTTTTGCGCAGCACCTTGAGGTGGGCAAATATTTCCTCGCGCTGGCCCTTGGTCGTAACGCCGAGGCGGCGCGAAAGCTGGCGGTAGGCAAGGACTTTGGTGGGGTTGTCGGTGAAGGCACGCAGCACCAGGTCTTGCGAGATGGGCGCGGCTTCGGGCTTTTCGCGCTTGGCGCGGGGAGCTTTGGGGTTTTCGGAGGTACTCATGAAAAATGTAAGCCGCCGAAAATTCATTAGTCGCAGGCGGCGAGAGCGGAAAAATTTGGGCCGGATAAGCGGCATAGTAAGTAAAACGCGGCCGGGGCCGGTAGGTTGTAGCGCGGACTCTGTAGTCCGCGCGTGGTAGCGTTAGGGGCCTGCTGGCCGCCATCCCGAAGGATAGTTTAAACGCCAGAATCCGGGTGCGGCAGCGCAAGGTATCGTGCAGTCGCGGACTACAAAGTCCGCGCTACGTTGTGCGGGTTACGCCCGGCTGGCCACGGCGGCTTCAATGTCGGCCAGACTATCCTTCGGGATGGCGGCCAACAGCCCTTGGGTGTATTTGTGCTGCGGGTTGGCATAAATCGCCGCCGCCGGGCCGCTCTCCACAATGCGGCCCTGGTGCATGACCAGCAGCCGGTCGCTCATAAACCGGGCCACCGACAGGTCGTGCGTGATGAACAGATAGGTGATGCTGAACTCGCGCTTGAGGTCGTTGAACAGGTTCAGGACCTGCGCCTGCACCGAAACGTCGAGGGCCGAAACCGACTCGTCGCAGACAATCAACTTGGGCTGCAAGGCCAGCGCCCGCGCAATGCAGATGCGCTGCCGCTGCCCCCCGCTGAACTCGTGCGGGTAGCGCTGAAAATGCTCATCGCGCAGCCCCACGGTGCGCAGCAGCTCCAGCACTTTCGCCTTTTGCTGCGGGCGCGTGCCGCCCACGTTATGCACCCGCATGGGTTCCCAGATTGCTTCGCCCACGGTCAGCATCGGGTTGAGGGCCGCGTAGGGGTCCTGAAACACCAGCTGCAAATCGCGCCGACGGCGGCGCAAATCTCCACTCGACAGCTTCGCCAAATCGATCCCTTCGAACAGGATGCTGCCCGCCGTTGGCTCCGTGAGGCGAAGCAGGGCCCGGCCGAGGGTGGTTTTGCCGCAGCCGGATTCGCCCACGAGTCCGATGGTTTCACCGGGATAGAGCATGAAGCTGACATCGTCGACGGCGCGGACGTAATCGGTGGCGCGGCGGAAGAAGCCTTTACGAAGGGGAAAGTAGACCTGGAGGTTTTGGACTTCGAGAAGGGGCGCGGCCGAAACCTCACCCCCTGACCCCCTCTCCAAAAAAGAGGGGACACCGGCTTTGCTCTTGGCGAGTCCGGCAGAAGCAACGTCCTCACTAACCGATGCCCCCTCTTTTTTGGAGAGGGGGTCAGGGGGTGAGGTTGATGCCTGCGCGGAACCGCCCACCCGTGGAACATCCCACAAAACGCCATGTTCCACGGGGAACGTTTTGGCGGTATCAATTTTATCCCGTAAATGCTGCGCTTCCACTTCGGGTGAAGATTCCGCAAGTGCCTCATCTGGTAGCGGAAGCACCGGCGCGGGCTGGGCAAAAAGCTGCCCGCTAGCGTCCTCACCCATGAAATCGGCCACCACGGGGAGGCGTTTTTTGCCCACCGAGAGGCGCGGACGGCACGCCAAAAGCCCTTTTGTGTACGGATGTTGCGGATTTGAAAAAATATCCAGCACCCGCCCCTGTTCCACGACCTTGCCCCGGTACATCACCAGAATGCGGTCGGCGATTTCGGCCACCACGCCGAGGTCGTGGGTGATGAAGAGGACGGCCGTGTTGTGCTGGCGGCGCAGGTCGTCAATCAGGCGCAGCATGCGGGCCTGCACCGTTACGTCGAGAGCCGTGGTGGGCTCGTCGGCGATGAGCAGGGCCGGGCGGCAGGCCATGGCCATGGCAATCATCACGCGCTGCTTCTGGCCGCCCGAGATTTCGTGCGGGTAGCTGCCGAAGATGCTTTCGGGGCGCGGCAGCTGGGCCTCGGTGAACAACTCGATGGTGCGGGCCTTGGCCCCGGCTTCGCTGAGGTCGGTATGCAGGCGCAGGGCTTCCACCACCTGGCTGCCGCAGGTATAGACCGGGTTCAGCGAGGTCATCGGCTCCTGGAAAATCATGCCGATGTCGTTGCCACGCACCTGGCGCAGGTCGGTTTCAGTGAGCTTCAGCAGGTCGGTTTCGCCGAGTTTTTCGGACTGGAAGATGGCCTGGCCGCTGGCAACGCGGCCGGGCGGCATCGGAATCAGCCCCAGCAGCGCCAGCGACGTCACGGATTTACCCGAGCCGGATTCGCCCACAATGGCCAACGTCTCGCCCCGGTGCAGCTCAAACGACACGTTGTCCACGGCCCGCACGTCGCCGCGGTGGCTGGAGAAATCAATGGTGAGGTCGCGGACGGAGAGCAGCGGGTTGGGCACAGGCGGACTTGAAGGCAGAATTTAACAGACTAGCAGCAGGAATTTCCAACCTGAATGGGTGGGCATTTCACGCTGCCGTAGCTGCAAAAGACGCAGCAGTCGCCGGCCAGCGGCTTGAGAACGGTATGACAGCTGGCGCACTCGTGAAAGTACACGCAGGCATCGGTAGGCATGGTTTCCGTGGTAGAGTGGCCGCAGTTGGGGCAAGTCAGCGTCGATTGCAGCAGCGCGGGGCTGGTGCTAGTGCAGCAAGCGGCTGAAGCGAAGTTAAGCGGGGAATGAGCCATGTTGCAAAGATATCGTGGCGGGTACAGGCAGCGGAGAAAACGTGCAGAATGCAGTTTTCACTACGCAAGAACGTCATGCTGAGCTTGCCAAAGCTTCGCTACCACGAGCGTAAACCAATCAATGAGATTAGTAACGCGGTAGAGATGCTTCGGCAAGCTCAGCATGACGTTCAAGAATGAAACGTCAGTCTGCTTTCAGGGTTAAGCCAGATTCTCAGAGTCGGGTGCAACCAGCGGCGCGTTTTCAGCTGCGGCCACGGCCACCGGCTCAGACTGATGAAAAAACCGGCTCTGATTAAGCAGAATAAAAGCCACGCCGATAAAAATAGACGAGTCGGCAATATTGAAAATGGGCCAGAGCGACACGTACTTCCCTCCTACCAGCGGCCAGTTCTGGGGCAAAAAGCCTTCGTAGATGTCCACGTACAGCATATCAACCACCTGGCCGTAGAACCAGCGCGTGGGCGAGCCAAACGGGGCGTTGTTGTAGAGGATGCCGTAGAAAATCGAATCAATCAGGTTGCCCACGGCCCCGCCCAGAATCAGGGCCATGCAAGCAATGTAGCCGGCCGAGGCCCGCTGCCGGCAGAGGCGGATGATGTAGTAGCTCAGGCCAAACACGGCCAATAAGCGGAAACCCGTGAGCACCAGCTTGCCATAAGGCACGGGCAGCTCAGCCCCGAAGGCCATGCCGGGGTTCAGCGTGTAGTGCAGCTTGGCCCACTGCCCGATGAGGGGGATTTCACCGGCCATACCGGGCTGCATGTACATGTGTACGGCCCACTTCGAGAGTTGGTCGATGGCGATGACGAGCAGCGCCAGCAGGAAGAATTTGGCCGCGGATTGCTGGCGAGTGGTGAGGATTGGGTGCATTCAGACGTGCCGAAAGTGGCGGGTGCGACGGATGATATTATTACCGTCTTTTTATACCTTTAATAACTGACTGTCTGGTCTTTTATACGACTAAAGACGAGCTTATTGACCATTTGTACGGCGGAGAGCTCGCCGGGGATTTCACCTCCCGGCGAGTCGCTCTTTATCAGCTAGTTGCGACCTCCAGCCGGACCGGCACGGAGTAGTCGTCGAATTCAAGCACCGCGCCGCCGTTCACATCGGCGGCGAAGGTGAGGGCGAGGGCCTGCGTTTCGGTGCGGATGTAGTCGCCGAAAGCGGCCACGGCGGCCGTGAGCTCGGGCTGGCCATCGGCCAGCGTAACGCGGATTTTGTCCTGCACTTCCAGGCCCGAGTCTTTGCGCAGGTTTTGGAGGCGGTTCACCAGCTCGCGGGCGAGACCTTCCTGGCGCAGCTCGTCGGTCAGGGTTACGTCGAGGGCCACGGTGAGGGGGCCGTCGGTGGCCACGAGCCAGCCGGGCAGGTCGTCGGTGCGGATTTCCACTTCCTCAAGCGAAAGACGAATAGGCTGCCCATCCACTACTACGTCTAGAATGTTTGTTCTCTCCAACTGCCTAATTTCATCGGCAGTCATCTGCTGAATTCGTGCAGCAACAGTCTTCAAACCTGCGCCAAAGAGTTGACCAAGCCGCTTAAAGTTGGGCTTCACAGATTTCACCAACATGCCTGCAGTCTCGGCAGTCGTTTCGATACGCTTCACGTTCGTTTCAGCGCAAATCAACTCTCTGACCCTGCCAATTTTAGCAGCGATTGAAGTTGTGCCATCTCCATAAAGCAATTCGTGCTGCAAAACAGGTACGATGATGCGTTCGAGAGGCTGACGCACTTTGATGCTAGACTTCTTGCGAAGCGAGTGAGTAAGCGAACTGATGCGTTGCGCTAGCTCCATGCTTTCCTCTAGCACCTTGTCCATGCGGGCCGGGTCGGCTTCCACCAGCAGCGTGAGGTGCACAGATTCAATACCTTGACCACCGGTCAGGTTGCGGTACAGCCACTCGGCGAAGAAGGGCGCGATGGGCGACATGAGCTGCGCCACGGTTTGCAGGCACTCGTTCAGCGTCTCGAACGCGGCGCGCTTGTCGGTGGTCAGCTCGCCTTTCCAGAAGCGGCGGCGCGAGAGGCGCACGTACCAGTTCGAGAGCTGGTCGGTCACGAAATCCTGAATGGCGCGGGCAGCCTTCGTGGGGTCG
>JAYULN010000089.1:0-6344 GCA_043763525.1 Hymenobacter sp. | reverse complement strand
GTCATCATCGACACCGCCGGCCGCCTGGCCGTGGATGAGCAGATGATGCGCGAGATTGAGCAGGTAAAAGCCGCCATCAACCCCAGCGAAACGCTGTTCGTGGTGGATGCCATGACCGGCCAGGACGCCGTGAACACGGCCAAAACCTTCAACGACCGGCTGAATTTCGACGGCGTGGTGCTCACCAAGCTCGACGGTGACTCGCGCGGCGGCGCGGCCCTCAGCATCCGGGCCGTGGTGGAGAAACCCATCAAGTTCATCTCGACCGGCGAGAAGATGGACGCGCTCGACCTGTTTTACCCCGACCGCATGGCCCAGCGCATTCTGGGCATGGGCGACGTGATTTCGCTCGTGGAGCGGGCGCAGCAGCAGTTCGACGAGGACGAAGCCAAGCGCATCAACGCCAAAATCCGCAAGAACCAGTTCAACTTCGACGACTTTCTCTCGCAGCTGGAGCAAATCAAGAAGATGGGCAACATCAAGGACTTGATGGGCATGATTCCGGGCATGAGCAAGGCCATGAAGGACGTGGAAATTGACGACGATGCCTTCAAGCCCGTCGAGGCCATCATCAAGAGCATGACCAAGCAGGAGCGGGCCAACCCCGACTTGCTGAACGGCTCGCGCAAGCGCCGCCTGGCCAAAGGCTCGGGCACTGACATTCAGCAGGTGAATGCCTTGATGAAGCAGTTCGAGGACATGCGCAAAATGATGCGGACCATGAACAAAATGAGCCAGACCAAGGGCGGCATGGCCCAGATGGCCAAGATGATGGGCGGCATGAAAGGCGGCCCCGGCGGTATGATGCGCTAAGGAGCCGCGCCGCTCGCTCCTTAAAAAAACCAAACAGCCTACAAAGGCCCGAACCATGCGGTTCGGGCCTTTTTTACTTTTCAAGCACGCTAGTTAAAGCTATGCCCTTCAGGGCAAGACTTTAGTTGCTACTCACTTTCACGTCGTTGTTTTACAGGTTGGTTGTTTGAACCGCTCAATTAGCGCAACTTATTCGACCGGCTTTAGCCGAAACCGCCGAATTTCATTCGCTTTTAAACCTATGGACTTACAGTCCATAGTCGTTTAGTTTTAAAATCCTCGTTTTACGGTCGCGCTTGGGGAGGCGCCCGGTAAACATCGCGGGGAGTAGGTTGTCATGAGAGTAAGAAAAAATTGGGTTTTAGGCAACTTCGCGCCGCTTGCTGCCGAGTAGCTAACCGACGGCCCGAATAGTTGCTCGTTAATGTTCTGCATTGTTTCACTTCACTCCCGCGTCATGTTCAAAACACTACTTCGCCCGTTGGCCGCAGCCCTGCTGCTGGCCGCGCCATTGGCGGCCTCGGCCGACCACCTGCGCCCCCACCTGCTGCTTTCGGCCCGCCTGAGTGGCGACCAGGAAGCGCCCGCCGTGGCTACGGCCGCCCAGGGCCTGGCCGCGTTCACCCTCAACGCCACCCGCGACACCCTTTTTGTGCAGGCTGCCTGCAGTGGGCTGAGCGGGCCCATTACCGTGGCCCATGTGCACGAAGGTGCGGTGGGCGTGGCTGGTCCCATCATCACCAGCCTGGTGCCGCTGGTGCGCGGCAACCGCATTTCTGGTTTCCTTACCGGGGCTGATGTTGCGCCGGCCAGACTGGCTAAGTACCTGCGCGGGCAGTACTACATCAACGTGCATACTGCCGCCAATGGCGGTGGCGAAATTCGCGGCCAGATTCGGCTCGAATCCGACCAGGCCTACGTGGCCAACCTTACGGGCAGCCAGGAGGTGCCGGCCGTGAGCACGCCCGCTACGGGCCTGGGCATTTTCACGCTGAGCCAAAGCCAGGATAAACTGTCTTTCCGCGTAGTGTTCAGTGGCCTGAGCAGTACCCTCACCAACGCCCACTTCCATGCCGGCGCGGTGGGCGTGGCCGGCGGCGTAGTAGTGCCGCTGCTCACGCTGGTGTCGGGCAATGTGCTGGAGGGAGAAATTGTGCCCACGGCCACGTTCCTCACTTCGCTGGCCCAGGGGCAGATTTACGTTAACATTCACACCACCAACAACGGCGGCGGCGAAATCCGGGGGCAGCTTTTTGATGAAGGCCGCTTCGTGGCCCACGATGCCCGCCTCGACGGTGCCCAGATGGTGCCCGCCGTAGCGACTACCGCCAAGGGCGTGGCCGTGGGCCGGCTGGTGGGCACCCTCGATACCGTGAAGGTGCTGGTGGGGTACACCGGCCTGAGCGGCCCGCCGCTGGCCGTGAACATCTACAACGCAGGTGCCGGCCAGGCCAACACGGCCGCCAACCTGCTCGGCACCGTGCCCGTGGTGGCGGGCACCGGCGGCAACCAGGCCGGCAACGTCATCAGCTTTCAGATTGCCGCGCCAACGCTCACGCCGGCCATTGTGAATATGTTGCTTGCCGGCAGCGTGAACGTGGTGCTGACCACGGCCGCCAACCCCACTGGTGAAATCCGGGGCCAGGTTATCCGGCTGGCGCGCGAGGGCTACACCATTGCCCTGAACGGGGCCCAGGAGCGGCCCAATCCGGTGGCTACTGCCGGCTACGGCGTGGGCTTCGTTAGTATCGACCGCGACCAGACCAATGCCCGTTTCGCCGCCGTGTGGGGCGGGCTGAGCGGCCCAGCTACTTTGGGCCACTTTCACACTGGCTCGGCCTCGCAATCAGGCTTAGTGGTATTCAACCTGGCTCCATTCTTCGACAATGCCACGACCCCGACCTCCCTCGCTGGCTACTGGAAAAGCGACAACACCGTGCCCTTCGACGTGAGCCGTTCGCAACAGTTCCGCAACGAAAATATTTACCTGAATCTGCACACGGCCGCCAACCCGTCGGGCGAAATCCGGGGGCAGGTGTATCGCGGAGCCCGCAACCTGCAACGGGTGCTGGCCACCCAGCCTGCTGCGCTGGTCGCCGAAACTTTCGGCACGGCCCCCAACCCGTTCGGCCCCGCCATGACCTTATCTTTTGAAGCGCGCGCCACCGGCACCGGCCGCCTGCGCATCACCGACGTGCTGGGCCGCCCCGTGGCCACCCAAGCCGTGGCCGTACGGCTGGGGGCCAATTCTCTGCCGCTGACCTTGCCCGGGGCCGCCCCCGGCATCTACCTGCTCAGCCTGGAAGTGGGCGAAACCCGCTTGGTTACGCGCCTGGCCAAAGAGTAGCCGCCGGCCCACCCGTGGCGTCTCATTGCAAAATAATCCGCCTTAAAGCACTCAGCATGAACAAGACCAAAAAACATTGAGCCGAACGGAATCTTTTGGTTCAGTTCTTGTTAGGCTCCTTGTGAAAGAATAGTTTTTTTAAGGTGTTTTGGTATGGAAAGAGGCATCCCTTTGGGTTGCCTCTTTTTTTTGCCTCTGTGCGAGAAAAAGGTGTAAGTAATTTCCGGCTCAGTCGTCCAATTGGGAAAGGAGCGGGGCTTGTGGTCCGGTGTACCTTGCAGTCGATTCATCTTTCCGCTGTTTATGAAGCAACTTGTTGAAAAGCACCCGCTGGCCATCCGCTGGTTTCATTGGGTCAACTTCCCCGTTCTCAGCCTGATGATTTGGAGCGGGATGTGGATTTACTGGGCCAACGACGTGTACCGCCTGGGTTGGGGTAAAACCACGCTGGTAAAGTTTTTCCCACAGTCATTTTACGAGGCTCTCCACCTCGACCACAAGCTGGCGCAAGGCATGAGCTGGCATTTCGTGCTGATGTGGGTGTTCTTCCTCAATGGGCTGCTGTACGTGCTCTATACAGTATTTTCGGGCGAGTGGCGCTACCTGCTGCCCACCCGGCACTCGTTCCGCGAAGCCATATTGGTGACGCTGCACGATTTGGGCCTGTACAAGCAGCCGCTGCCGGTGCGCAAGTTCAACGGAGCCCAGCAGATTGCCTACACCAGCGTGATACTTATGGGGCTGGGTTCGCTGCTCACGGGGCTGGCTATTTACAAGCCCACGCAGTTTGGCTGGCTCACGCAATTGCTGGGCGGCTACGAGTTTGCCCGCATCCTGCATTTCGCCCTCACCATTGGCTACGTGCTGTTTTTCATCGTGCATATTGCCCAGGTGGTGCGCGCCGGCTGGAATAATTTCCGGGCCATGGTGGCCGGCTTCGAGATTGAGGAAGTGAACCCGGCGACGCACGAAATCGTGGCCGGCCCCACCTCGCTGCCCGCCGCCGATTCGTCCCTTTCGTCCAAATAATTTCTGCTTACAACCGGTATGAAAACTGACGAAACATCCGCCCTCCAGCCGGCCGAGCGCCCGGCTACTGCGCCGCTCCCAACCGAAGCCGAGGTGTTGGCTGAGGCCCGCCGGCGCTCGCGGCGCTCATTTATTGGTCTGGGTCTGGCCGGGCTGGCTGGTATCGGCGGCTGGCGCTGGCTGCTCTCGCAGCCCGACGATGCCGGCATTCCGCACCCGTTGCGGAAGGTGCTCGATGCCAACAGCCGGCTCAGCAGTGCCTATTTTAAGGAAACGCGCCTGGCCCCCGAGTTTGCCCGTAGCCGCGCCCGCACCCCCCGCGAAAACGGCGACGTAGGCCTCGAAGCCGAGCTGGACCCCGCCGCCTGGCGTTTGCGCGTGCAGGGCTACGGCACCGGCAAGACCCAGGAATTCACGCTGGCCGACATCCAGGCCCTGCCCCGCGTCGAGATGACGACCGAACTCAAGTGCATCGAAGGCTGGAGCACGGTGGTGCATTGGGCCGGCGCACGGCTGTCCGATTTTTTGACCCGCTACCCGCTGGCTACCCGTAGCGGCCGCCCTGCCGGGTACGACCCGGTAGACCCCCGGAACCCGCCCGCCGACCTCGCCCCCTACGTGGGTATGGCCACGCCCGACGAGTTGTATTATGTAGGCCTCGACATGCCCAGCGCTCTGCACCCTCAAACCCTGCTGTGCTACGAAATGAACGGCCAACCCCTCACTGCCGGCCACGGGGCCCCGTTGCGGCTGGTTACGCCGCTCAAATACGGCATCAAGCACCTCAAGCGCATCGGCACCATCGCCTTCGCCGACACCCGTCCCAAAGACTATTGGGCCGAGCTAGGCTACGACTGGGACGCAGGACACTAAGGTGGATTGGCGGATTTAATGTTAGTGATGAACATTGCTTGTAAATTACTCATAATGAGAATTTAACCCACCAATCCACCAATCCGCCACCTAATGCACGATGCGCAGCTCGTGGCGGGCGGGGGCGGTGCCCATGGCGGGCACAAGCCAAGCCCCAACGCGGCTGGGGCCGTAGCCGAGGTTCACTTTCACCCACTCGTCGCGGGCGGGCAGGAGGGCGATGATTTCCTGTTCGAGGCGGGTGAGGTCGTGGCGCAGATTTTCGATGGTTTGGGTTAGCTCGGCTTCGTCATGGTCGTAGCTGCCGGTGGGTGAGCGCTGCTCGAACTGCGCGGCCGGCTGGGCTTGCTCACGGTCGAGCAGAGGCTCATTTTTTAGCGCATCGATGGCGTGGCGAAGGGCTTTTTCGGTATCGAGGTACGTTTTTGCTTTTTCTTCGAGCGGAACGAGCGCGGGGTCCAGGTAGTCGAGGTTGGAGGCCATGGAGAGTGGAGTGTGCGAATGAAAAAGAGGGAAGCGGCCAGTACCGCCTGCTTGTCAGAACGGCGCTTGCGCCAGAAAAGATACGGGCGGTGGCGGCGCAGCTTAGGCAAGCCCGGCCGGTTTGCCGGCGGTAGGGCGGTTGCGCTGACATTTCTCGCCGCAGTATTTTACCTCGTCCCAGTTGGCGCGCCACTTTTTGCGGTACTCGAAAGGGCGGCCGCAGGTGAGGCAGATTTTAGTGGGCAGCTGGCCTTTGCGGAGTTTGGCGGGGAGCATGGCGGTAATGCGTAAGTGCGAATGATACCCAAACGCCCGGCCTTGCCGCGAAGTTTTGGGTAATTTTGGGTCCGGGACCGTGCAGAAGCAGTATTACGCCAACTCAGGCCCGCCTTTTTGCACTCCTCACTTCGGTCCAACCGTCCCTTATTCTTTTCATGACGACAACTACCGCGCCCGACATCCTGGGCCAAGCCCTGCTGGATTACCACCACGGTGCGGCCAAAGCCACCCTAACGGTGCATTGCAACGCGGCCGACGACGAGCCTCTGTTGGCATCTTATTTCTTTCGGACGCTGCTGCAAATGCCGGAACTGGAGCGCCTGGCCCTCGACGAGAGCCGGGGCCGCGTGCTCGACCTCGGGGCCGGAGCCGGTTGCCACTCGCTGGAGCTGCAAAGCCGGGGCTTCGAGGTGAAGGGCGTGGACGTATCGGCCGGCGCCGTGCAGGTGATGACCGAGCGCGGCGTACGCACCGTGGCCCGCCACGACCTGTTTGCCCCGCTGCCGCCCACCGAGCTGCC
>JAYULN010000088.1:0-6345 GCA_043763525.1 Hymenobacter sp. | reverse complement strand
GGTCGAAGCAACTGATAACGATGGGGGCAGGCATGGGGACGGGCTAGAAATTAGGCTGGTCGAAGTGCGAGGCGGGCAGCGGGCGGTGGCCCATGCCGCCGGGCAGCAGGTCCTGGAAGGTGCCGCGGCGCATGGAGCAGGCGGCAATCAACTCGTCGGTGGCACCGTTGCGGTGCTTGGCGAGGTCTAAAAGGACGGTATCGACGGTGGGGGTGCCGTCCTGGTACTCGGCAATGTTGTAGTATTCACCGCGCCAGAGGAAGATGATGCAGTCGGCATCCTGCTCCAGGCTGCCGGACTCGCGCAGGTCCGAAAGCAGCGGGCGCTTCTCCCCGCCCCTTTTCTCTACGTCGCGGGAAAGCTGACTGAGAGCGATTACAGGGGCGTTCAGCTCCTTGGCCAGCTCTTTGAGGCCGCGGCTGATGCTGCCTACTTCCTGCTCCCGGTTGCCTTTGGTGTCGCCGCGCATGAGCTGCATGTAATCGACCAGGACCAGACTGAGGGGGTGTTGGCTGTGTAGACGGGCGCACTTGGCGCGCAGCTGCTGGATGCTGAGGCCGGGGGTGTCGTCCAGGTGTAGGCGGTGGCCGTGGGTGCGCAGGCGTTGGGCCTGCTGCTTGATGTGTGCCACTTGTTCCAGGCCACCGGGTAGGTTGCCGCGGCGCAGGTCGGAATTGCTGTAGCCGGGGACTTCGCTGGCCACCATCCGCTGCATGAGTTGTAGAGTGGGCATTTCGAGGCTAAAGATGGCCGTGTGGTGGCTATGGTCGAGGGCGGCGGTGCGGGCGAAATGCAGCAGGGCGGCGGTTTTGCCCATCGCGGGGCGAGCGGCGAGAAGCACCAGGTCGCCGGGTTGCCAGCCGCCAGTGAGGCCGTCGAGGGCGGTGAGGCCGGTGGGGATGCCGGTCAGGCCGCGCTGCTGCACGGCTTGGGCCAGGCGGTCGAACGTGGGGTCGAAGGCGGCGGCGGCCGCTTGACCGGGACGGGTTTCGAGGGCACGATGCAAGCTCGTGAGGTGAGCCTGGGCATCGGCTAGCAGCTCCAACGGGTCGCGGGTCTGGTCGTAGCCGTGGGCGGTTAGCTCAGTGCCGACACGAATAACGACGCGGCGGGCGTGCTGCTCCTGCAACAGGCGGCAATGGGTTTCGAGGTGGACAGCCGAGTTGATGCGCGAGGTGAGGCCGGCGACAAAGTGCGGGCCACCGGTGCGCTCCAGGGTGCCGCGGTGGCGCAGCTGGGCCACGACGGTGAGCAGGTCGGCGTGGCTCCCCTGCTGCACCAGGTCGCGGATGGCCAGGTACACTTGCTGGTGGGCGGTGCAGTAGAAAACCTCTTCGGTAGGCAGAGTGGCCAGCATGGTGCGCTGAGCATCGGCTTCGAGCATGGCGGCCCCGAGCACGGCGGCTTCGAGGTCGAGGGCCTGAGGCGGCAGGTGGCCGCTGGTGGGGGCCGAAATGACGGGGCGGCGGGCAGCGTAGGGTTTGGGGCGGTCTTCAGACATGATGATTGGGGGTTAGCTCCAGCGAGTGGGGTCAAGGGGTTTGGGAGAGGTGCGGGCGCGGGTTGGGGCCGGCGGGCTGCTGCCGTTGCGGGCGGCGGCCGTGGCCTGGAACTGCGGGCGGCGGCGCATCCAGTTGCGGAAGGCGGCCCGCCAGTTGACCATCGGGGTTTTGCCGCTCACACGCCAGCCGTTGCTTTCGTAGTGGTCGCAGAAGGCGGCGGCCTCGGCGTGGGCGTCGGCGCTGTCGGGGTGCTGCGCGGCAGCGTAGGCCTGCACTTCGGCCAGCGTCGGAACAGGGTTCTTTTTCTTCTCAGAAGTGGGAGCGAGTGCGGGGGCGTCAGCCCCTTCGCCTCCCTCTACTTCTTTAGAAGTAGTGAAACTGAAATTAGAAGCCTTTACAATTGCTTTCGATCTTGGGGGCTTTTGCTTTTTGGTGGAAAGCTTTTGCTTTGTCGGGAAAAGCAATTGCTTTGCGGGCGGATTTGCGGGCGCTGTGGTGAAAATTTGGGAAACCAGTTGGTTATTTTCAGAAAGCAATTGCTTTTCAGGACGGCCGCCTTTGCGGCCGTTGGCAGCCAGGCGTTCCCGTTTTAGCAGCTGCTTAACAGCCTCTCGCACCAGGCGCGGGTTGTGGCGGTGGGTGGGGTCGTCGGGCGCTATTGGAAACTTGCTGAGCAGCAATTCGCGGCTGACAGCCCACTGCTCGGTGGTGAGGCGGGCCGTGCGGCGGATGCGGCTTTCGTCGTTGGGCAGGTAACCGGGGCGGTCGGACTGCCAGGAATTGAACAGCAACAGGCAATAGGCCCCGACCTCATGCACTTCCATGAGCTGCACATCGGGCGAACTGAGAAAATCCCCCGTGTAAAACATAAATGCAGGGGCCTTCATGCTAACGGGCGGCCGTTAGCTGGTGGGGCTCGGCGGCCGGCTGCTCGAACAAACCGAGCTGGCGGTACTCCGTGCATTTTCCGCGTAGGGCGGCTTCCACCTCCGTGAGGGCCGCGGCGAGGGTCGTTTCCAGCAGACCGGTGTAGGAGTAGCTGGCCTGCTCGTCGTCAAAGGATTGGTAGGGCGTGGTCAGGTTCAGCACGCGGCCACCGGTTAGCTCACGCTGGCCGATGAGCATGACGCCGCCTTGGTTGCGGCCCACCGTGAAGCCGTTGACGGTGAAGGGCTCGAACAGCGCGGGCAACTCCTCGACCTCGTCGGGCCAATAGTCGGGCGTTTCGGTCAGTTGCTCGGCCAGTAAGCAGAGGTGGGGCACCAGGCGGCTGAGGGCGTGCGTGAGGTCGGGGTGAACCTGCTTCGGCACACGTCAGGGCAAAGGCGCGGGGCGGGGCTTGCTGAGTGCGCTGCTCGGTGAATTCGCAAGTCAGGTGCTGGTCTTTGAGCTTGACCTTCTGAATGGTAATGATAGAGGTAGTGGCCTCCGGGCTATCCGGCCCGACAATTGGGAGTATCTGGGACATGACGAGTAGAGATTAAGCGGCTTGGCCGATGGATTGACGCCATTGGCTGGAGTCGGCGGGCTTGCGGTGGTAGCGGTCGAGGTGGCGGTTTAGCTCGGATTCGTAGAACCCCCACTCCTTTTCATTGAGGCGTACCCCTTTGATGCGGCCGGCGCGTCGGGCTTTGCGGATGCCTTCGGGCGTGAGGTTGGTGTGCACAGCGGCTTGACGGACCGTAAGCAGGCGGTCCTGGGGCGGCGCAGCGGGTTTGGGGGCAGCGGCTTCGGTGGCTTTGAGGCGCTGCACGTCGGCCAACAGCTGGTGCCACTCCTGTTCGGGGACGAGTAGGGCGACTTGCATGGCTTAGGCGGGGCTTTGGACAGTGAGGGCGGCGCTGGACTGGCGGTTGGCCAGCGTTTCGAGGTCAGCGCGGCGCTTCACCTCGGCTTCCAGTTCCTCAAAAAATGCCTCGGCCACGTCCATATTGAAGTAGCGTCCCGACACGACGTTGTACACCTGCTGCCGGGTAAACGCCTTACCCTTAGCTTCTAAGTTACTTAGAATGCGGGTGGTATAGTTGCTGCGTTTACCAAAAAGGTGACGCTGTTCTGAAATTTTCTTTGCAATGTGTTCCATTTTGTTTGCTAATTGTATAACTTTGACTCCGAAGAGAGGCAAGTTTACTACAACAAATTTGAACTGCCAAATAAGTTTTTACAGTAACGTAGAACAAAATGGAACAACAAAAGCAGATTGGTGACCGTCTAGTGGCTATCATTGAGCATTATGGAGACTCTGTTTATGGAGCTGCAAAGAAACTTGGACACGACAGGCCCACTAAATTATACAACTTTATTGGGCACAAATTCAAACCCGGTTTTGATACGCTGGTTGAGGTACTCCAGACCTACCCGGAAGTGAATCCGGGCTGGCTCCTCATGGGCAACGGGGACATGCTGGCTGCGGCGAAGGCGGCTGATGAGCCCAAAGCGGCTCCCAAGAGGCCGGCGGCGGAGCGGGCGCACGTCCACTATGGGGGGCTAAACGCGCCGGCGGTCATCACGCTGAATATGGCCGGCGAAGAAGGCATTATGCTGGTGCCGATGCCGGCGCAGGCGGGCTATCAGCTTTCGCGTAACCATCCGGAAACGCTACGAGAAATGGACTTGGAGCTTCTGGCCCTGCCGCAGTTCTCGGGCAAGTCGCACCGGGCCTTTGAAGTGGAAGGCTCCAGCATGGAGCCGACGCTGTGGACTAGCGACGTGGTGATTGCGCGCTGCGTGGACGACTGGCGCATGGTGAAGCCGCGCCACGTCTATGTGGTGGTGACGGAAGAAACCATGATGGTGAAGCGCATTCCGCGGCCCATCCGCAACGAAGACCAGGAAGTAGAATTATTGTCGGATAACGGCTACTTCTCGCCGCACGTCATTCCCCGCGAAACCATCTGGGAAATCTGGGAAGTGCGGGGCATCCTGACCACGCGGGTACCGGCCAACAAGGAAGAGGCATTTGAGCGGGTGGCGGGCCTGCTGGAAATCATGGCGCGGGACTCGGCCGATGTTCGCGGCCGGCTGCTGGAAATGATGGACCGGATTGTATCACGGCCTAACGAGCAGCTGCGGCTGGTGTAATGGATAGTTTGCTACATTTGCGCTGTGCGCCCCCATTTGCGCCCCCACTGGCGGGCGGTATTTTCGGGAGTTAGCGTAAGTAGCTGATATGAAATAGGTTTGCGGCACCTCGGGGCCGGGAGTTGTATTCCCCTACGGACTACGGAAGTCAACAAGTTTGGCTGCTTAAAAAGGCTCTCACAACGATGTGAGGGCCTTTTTTGCTTTTCGACCTGCCGCTCTGTACCACAAACCGGGTTAAAACTGTACCACAGGGCTGTACCACACTCAGTACTACACTTTTGGGGCATTCGAGGGCGACCTTTTGTCGTACTGTTCTTTGCTGAGCGTAAACGCGCTATACTCGCTTATCCATTCATCATAAGCAAGTTAAGCAGCATTATGGCCACAACCAGTGCATTCCAGCGGGTCGTCAACGCAAAGAAAGAGACCCAGCCCATCTCCATTAAGTACACATGCCAGCGCGTCTGCTACGTCGTGCCCACGAAGGTCTCGGTGGAGCCGGCCTATTGGGACAAGAAGAACGGCGTGGTGAAGACCAGCCACCCCGAAGCGGCGGCGCATAACGCTACCATCTCGACAATATGCACCGAACTGCTGCTTGTATCAGCCGAACTTACCCGTCAAGGCATCGAGCCTTCGGCAGCCGCAGTCAGGGAAGCGCATAAGGTCTGGAGTGAACAGGGTATCAAGGAAACCCCAGACGAGCCCGTAGTATCAGCAGCACCGATTGCGTTGAGCTTTCTGTACTACCTCGACCTGTTCATCCAGAGCAAGAACGGTGGGTACTCCTACCACCAGATTAAGCATCGGAACAGAAAACTGCGGGCCGAGGACCGAACGAAGAAGATTGCGCCAACTGGCGGGGTGTTCGGAGCCAACACGATGAAGACCTACTATTCGCTCTACCGCATCATGGAAGAGTTTCAGGCCCACGAGAAGCGGACGCTGGTGCTAGTGGACTTCGACCGGAGCATGATGGTGAGGTTCCAAGCCTTTCTGGTGGGGCCGAAGAACTACCTGAACGCGTCAGTCTGCAAGGTCATTAAGAGCCTGAAGCGGGTGCTCAACCAACTGGCTGACGACGATGTCATGCCGCACACCAAGTACAAGCGCTTCATTCTCTCTGACAAAAAGAAGACGACGGCCAAGACGGTAATCGCGCTTTCTAAGGCTGAGTTAGAGGCGCTGTGGTAGACATCAACGATGCGCCAGGAGTCGCCTACGTGCGCGATTTGTTTGTTTTAGGCTGCTCTACCGGCTTGCGCTACTCGGACCTGATTCGGCTAGGCCCGTCGCACATCCGAAAGAACCACATCCACATTGAAACGCAGAAGACCGGCGAGGCCATGACCATCCCGATGAATCCGCTGTCGGCGGCGGTGTTGTTAAAGTACGACTACCGCATCCGCAGCATTTCCATCCAGACGTACAACGAGCATCTGAAGACGCTGCTGCGACTGCTGCCGTCGATGCTCTCCCCTATCGAGCGGGTCAGGTGGTCGGGTGCCGAGCGTCGGGCAGAAGTCATGCAACGCTGGCGGTTGGTCACCACGCACACGGCACGACTCACATTCATCAATATCGCATTGGAATCCGGTGTCAGCATAGCCGTGCTTCGCGGGTGGGTAGGCCACGCTAATATTGAGCAGCTGTTACAGTAGAAGAGATTTAAACTTTTTGAGGATGAAATTGGGTTATGCAACAACCTGTTTTTTAGCGCCATGACCATCAAAAAAGCACCTGTTCACGACTTGACTCC
>JAYULN010000087.1:0-2597 GCA_043763525.1 Hymenobacter sp. | reverse complement strand
GACGGCATGAGCAAGGGCATCAACTTCCTGTTCAAAAAGAATAAGATTGAAACCATCATGGGCACCGGCAAGCTGCTGGCCCCCGGCAAAGTGGAGGTAACCAAAGCCGATGGCAGCACCGAAACCGTGGAGGCCAAATCCATCATTCTGGCCACCGGGGCCCGCTCGCGCGAGCTGCCCACGATGCCGGTTGATAACGTGAAAATCATCGGCTACCGCAAGGCCATGACCATGGAGCAGCTGCCCAAGCGCCTTGTGGTGGTGGGTTCGGGCGCTATCGGCGTCGAGTTTGCCTACTTCTACCGCACCATGGGTTCGGAAGTAACGGTGGTGGAGTACCTGCCCCGCATCGTGCCGGTGGAGGACGAAGAAGTGTCGCGCCAGATGGAAAAGTCGTTCCGCAAAATCGGCGTTACCGTGCTCACCAGCGCCGAAGTAACCAAGGTCGACACCGGCGGCGAAGGCTGCCATGTAACCGTGAAAACCGCCAAGGGCGAGCAGGTTATTGAGTGCGACGTGGTACTGAGCGCCGTGGGCGTGACCACCAACCTCGAAAACATCGGGATTGAAGAGCTGGGTATCAACGTGGAGCGCGGCCGCCTGGTGGTGGATGACTTCTACCAGACCAACGTGCCCGGCATCTACGCCATCGGCGACATCGTGCCCGGCCCCGCGCTGGCCCACGTCGCCTCGGCCGAAGGCATTATCTGCGTCGAGAAAATCGCCGGCCACCACCCCGAGCCCCTCAACTACCAGAACATCCCCGGCTGCACCTACGCCTCGCCCGAAATCGCCAGCGTGGGCTACACCGAAGCCGAAGCCAAAGCTAAAGGCTACGACGTGTTGGTGGGCAAATTTCCCTTCTCGGCCTCGGGCAAAGCCAGCGCCGCCGGCGTAAAAGACGGCTTCGTGAAGGTTATTTTCGACAAGAAATATGGCGAATGGCTCGGTGCCCACATGATTGGCGCGAACGTAACCGAACTGATTGCCGAGGTAGTAGTAGCCCGCAAGCTGGAAACCACCGGCCACGAAATTATCAAGTCGGTGCATCCGCACCCCACGATGTCGGAAGCCATTATGGAAGCTGCCGCAGCGGCTTATGGTGAGGTGATTCACCTGTAGGAAGCATCGTTGGCTTCGTTAAGCAGGCCGGTTGGGAACACTCCCGGCCGGCCTCTTTTTATTGGGGCAATGACATCACGGCTTCCTTGAAATCGAATTGCGGGAAAGTGGCTTGTAGAACTGGGTCAATCAGAAATTTTTCATTAAGAAACGCCGGCTGGTTTTCGTTGGCCAGGTTCCAGGTGCCCACGTAATGCACCTTGCCGCTTTCCACCACGAACTGGTAGCGGGTATGGCGCAGCGGCTCGGTGGGCGACGGCACCATGAGCTTGCGCAGGCTCTCAAAATGCATACCGTATGGGCCCCAAATATTGTCGGGGTACGCGTAAATGTGCAACGCGTAGCGCCCGGCGGGCAAGGCGTAAAAAAAGCCGTTTTCGCGCTGCGATTTCATGGGTGGCTTCACGCCGATGCTTACCAATTTGTGAGTGGTGAGGTTTACGAGCCGCACGTACTCGCCCGTGCCCAGGCTGTTAGCGTCTCCTCGCCGTTGCAGGCAGCTGCCGTAAATCATGCCCTGGCCTTTGGGCACCGGCCAGCGCTTGCTCTCCCAGCTTGGCCGCGCGGGGGCCAGCTTGCGGTCGTAACGGCCCGTGTCCAGCGAGTCGCCCACAATTTCCTGAGGTTGCTTGCTGGCGATGTTGAACGAGATAGGCAGCGTGAAAGATACACTGACGGGCCGGCCGTTCTGGGTGCCGGGCTCCCACTGAACCCGGTCGAGCCGGTGAGCATTGCGCAGTACTTCGGCATCGGCATCGGCCCGCAATTTTTGAACCAGCCGAATATTCTCGGTGCGGCCTTGGGCGTTGACGGTGAATGAGAACGACACCCGCCCCGCTACGCCGTCGCGGGCTAGCGCGGGCAGCACCCGCAGGCTATCCTGCACAAACCGGATGAACCGGCCCCGGGCTTCTGCGCCGGTTTCGCCCGGTTTCCCCCCTGGGAAAACGGGCATCTTCTCCACGTAAGTGTATTTGGGGAGCCGGGCCGAGTCAGACGGCAACGCTGTTATTTGGCCGTAACCCACCCGAGAGAGCAACAGGAGCAGGCTAGCTATAAAAAGGACAGGACGCATAGTACCCGCAAAAATAGTCCCCGGTTCCGGGTATGGGGCATCAATCCACCACTGCCTCCAGCGGTACTTCCGGCGCTGCCGCACCTTTCGGTTTCTGGCTCACCAGCCACACGCCCAGGAAAATAAGCACCGCCTGCCCGGCCTTGCCCCAGGTGAGCACGTCGCGGCCCAGGCTCACGGCAATGAGCACGGCCAGTACCGGCTGGAGGTAGATGTACACACCAAGCAGGGCAGGGGAGGCGTACTTCAGCGCCCAGTTATTCAGCAAATAGGCCAAAATGGTGAGAAAGACCACCATGTAGCCGATTTCGAGCCAGATGTAGAGCGGGAAATGCGCGTAGTCGGCCGTCAGGGCCTCGCGCCAGCCGAAGGGTACGGCGATGAACGCACCCACCAGAAA
>JAYULN010000086.1:0-6391 GCA_043763525.1 Hymenobacter sp. | reverse complement strand
AGCTCTCCGGTGCATACGTGGCAGCCTGCACCGCCAGCAGCGCGAAATGCGGGAAATCCAGCCCGCCCGCGCCACCGGTGCGGTCAATCAGCGAAGCTACGGCCAGCACTTCCGCGCCCATCGCACGCAGCACTTTGGCCACCTCCAGCGTGCTCTTGCCCGTCGTCACCACGTCTTCGGCAATGATAACTCTTTCGCCCGGCTCAATCGTAAAACCGCGCCGAAGGGTCATCTGCCCATCGGCGTCGCGCTCCGTAAAAATGCCGGGTACACCCAGCTGCCGGGCCAGCTCGTAGCCAATCACCACGCCGCCCATGGCCGGGCCAACCACCACATCGGCTTGCAAGCCAGCGGCCTGAATCTGGCCCGCCAGCGCGGCGGCGGCCGGCGCGGCCAGTTCGGGGCGGCGCAGGAAGCGGGCGCACTGCACGTAGGTATCGGAGTGCAGACCCGACGACAGCCGGAAGTGCCCGCGCAGCAGCGCGTCTTCCTGCCGCAACTGCTGGGTCAGCAGCTCGGCATCGAGGGCAATGGCGGAAGTAGTTTTGGGGAATGAGTTCATCTTGTGCAGAATAGCGGGTATGCAAAAAGCCGCGGTGAAGCGGCTTTTTGGGTCAGGCGTGGGCCGGGCTCGTTACGGTCCGGAATTCGTTGATTTGTTCCTGCAATTCGCGGGCGGCGGCCCCGGCATCGGCGGCCTGCCAGATGCCCCGCGAGGAGTTGATGAGCAAGCCGCTGCCATCGGCCCGCAGGCCGGCCCGGAGCGTGGCCGACAAGTCGCCGCCCTGCACCCCAATGCCCGGCACCAGAAACCACTGGTCGGGGCAGGCGGCCCGCAGCTTGGCCACCGTGGCGGGCTCGGTGGCCCCTACCACGAGGCCCACGGTCGATTCCGGCATTTCCTCGTCCATGAGCCGGGCCAGCCGGGCCGCCCAGTCGCTGATGGAGCCGCCGCGGGTCATGGCCGCGTCCTGCAGGCCGTGCTGGGGCTTGTTGGAAGTTTTGGCCAGCGAAAAAACCAGCTTGCCGGGCCGGGCAAACGGCCGGATGGTGTCGTCGCCCATGTAAGGGTTCACGGTTACGCCATCGGCCCCCACCACGTCGTAGGCGAAGCGGGCGTACTGCTCGGCCGTGTTGGCGATATCGCCGAATTTGCCGTCCAGAATCACCGGAATATCAGTCGGGATGCTGCGCACTGTTTGTTGGAGCAGGGCCACTCCGTTTTCACGACTCAGAAAGAAAGCGAGGTTGGGTTTGAACGCGGCCGCGTAGGGCGCGGCTTCGGCAATTACTTCGTGCAGCCGCCGGGCCACCGTGGCCTCGTCGCCGGTGGGGTCCAGCCCCACGCACAGCAGAGAATTGGCAGTTTGGACGCGGGTGAGGAGCTTTTGCATGGTTGCGAATTCAGCTAAAAGTGAAGCGTTAAAAATGAAGAGTTAAAAGTTGCTGACTTTTTTCACTTTTAACCTCTAACTTTTTAAAATATCGGTGCAGCGTAGGGCCCGCTGTCAGCGTGCTGCGTGGGCCATGGTGTGGGCGACTTCCGAAGCCAACCGCGCCGTGAGGCCGGGCGATAACCACTCGCCGCTGGCCACTTGCACGGCCTGGGCCCCCACGCGCAAATAGTCCTGCACGTCGCGCAGCGTGAAAATGCCGCCCGTGCCAAAAATGGGCAGCGTCAGCTGCTCGTCGTGGGCCAGCTCCCACACGCAGCGCAGGGCCAGCGGGCGCAGCGCCTCGCCCGAGAGGCCGCCCACCAGCGGGGCGGCGTTGGGGGCGGTGGGCAGGTGCAATACTTTGAGGGTGTTGGTGGCGGCCAGGGCCGTGGCCCCGCCCTCCTGCGCCCCCAGGGCCAGGCCCCGAATGTGGTCGGGCCACGGCGGCAGCTTCACAATCACGGCCGCGTGGTCGTGCAGCTCGTTGCGCACGGCCTCGGTGGCCTCGCGCACGAAGCGGGCCGTCACCTCAGCCCCCGCCCCGCCGGGCGGCACCGTGATGTACACTTCGAGCCCCGCCAGCTGCCCGCCCACCTCGCGTTGCAGGTACCGCGCAATTTTGCGGAAGCCCGGCACGCCCGGTGCCGTCACGCTCACAAACACCGGCACGCCGAAGCGCCGCAGCCGCGGCAGGTGCTCATGCACCAGCAGCTCGGCCCCTTCGATGTGCAGGTCGGTGCGGTTGAGCAGGGTTTGGTCGGCCACTTGCAGAATGCCCTCATCGCCGGGCAGACCGGGACGGGGCTCCATGGTCACGGTTTTCGTAAAAATCGCGCCCAGCTGCTCGTAGCCTGCACCGTCGAGCTCCCAGGGAGCCGCCGCCAGGCAAACTGCATTCTGTAACGTAATGGCCCCGAGTTTCATAGCTCTAGTTGTCAGTTGCTCGTTGTTAGTTGGCAGGCAATTAATGGCGCGTTCAACTCGTAAATCCCACTTCCTGAAGTTAGCACAGCAGAAAAACCATTAGCTGGTTGCCAGTTGTCAGCCTTTGTTCGACAAAAGCCCGAACAATTACTAACAACTGACAACCAGCAACTAACAACTAATAAATTAAATGACGTTATCGCGGTTAATCAGGAACGGCACGCACTCGCGGATGTCCGTTTGGCCAAGGATGAACTGGGCCACGCGGGCCATGCCCACGCCAGCGCCCGAGTGCAGCTTCACGTCGTGCTCCTCGTGGAAGCCGAGGTACCACTCAAAGTCTTCCAGCTTCATGCCCTGGCGAATAAGGCCGGCCAGCATCGAGCTGGTTTCCAGCTTATGGCGCAGCTTGGCACCGTCGAACTCGCGCTCGGCCGAACCAGCCGACTCGCCGGCCAGCGGCAGCAGCAGGTCGGAGGAGTTCACCACGCGCGGGTCGTCGTCGTTGTTGCGCATGTTGAAGAACTTGATGTCGGCCGGGTAGTGGGTGATGAAAATCGGGCCTTCCAGCTCGGTGAGGCGGTTTTCCTCGGCCGCGCCCAGGTCGTCGCCCCACTGCAGGTCGGGGAAGCCTTCGGGCTTGAGGCGCTCGATGGCATCGGCGTAGGTCATGCGCTTGAAGGTGAGGTTTTTCAGGTCCTCGGCATCGCGGCCGAACAAGGCCAGCTCCTTGGCGCAGGTGGTGGCTACCAGATTGGCCGCCGTGCGCACAATGCCGCTCAGGTGGCCCAGTAGCTCGTCGAGGTCGCCGAGGTGCTCAATCTCGAACAGCGTGAACTGCGCCAGGCGGCGGTTGTCAGCGTTCAGCTCCTTGCGGAAGCTCTGGATTTCGCCGCACACCCGGCCGCCTTCCACGGCCTGGGTCAGCATCTCAATGTAGAGCTGGTTGCTCTGGGGCAGAAACATCTTCTTGCCGTCGTACCAGTCCAGGGTAAACAGGGTGTCGGTGTTCTCGCAGGCCCCGGTTACGCCCACGATGTGGGGCATGTTGTGGATGGTTACGAAGCCTTCCTGCTCGCAGTACTTGCGGGCGCCGCGCATCATGGCATCCCATACCTTGATTACCGCCATGCGCTTGGGGTCGGTGCTCAGGTTGCGGTTGCCGGCGTGGGCCGACGACGAAGACAGGGTGGCAGCGGCCACGGTCGGGGTGAGGGTGTTGGTGTCCATGTTGGGGGAATGAGTGATTGAGTGAATGAGTGATTAAACAGCGCCGGAGCGCGGGAATGACTTATCTATCCGACCCGAGCGGGCATAAAAAAACCGTTTCGGAATCCGAAACGGTGGCGGGGCAACAACCAAAAAAACTACGGAAAAATCGGAAAAACCGACGGGGGCCAAGACCTTCCGGTCTTCTCGCGGAGCACTGCTGAGGAGTGTCCCGCGCTTCATCAACGATTGTTTGGGTTGAAGCACGATGCAAAACTACGGAATCATTACGGAGCGTAATTCATCGGCTATGTTACGTTTTTGTTGCGTGTTTTTTTTCAAAAAACATTCCAGCCTCCTTTGTTGCGATTGGGAACAAATAGCAGCTATTTCGCCGCTCAAATAGCTGATAATCTTTTTTTAAGCCTGCGCCAGCAATTGACCCCTATTTGCTTTTTGCCGTAACTTTGGCTCTTTTTTGCGAAAAATACCGCGCAATTTTCAGTACGCCAGTTATCAGGCAATTAAACCTATCGCGAAGCAAAAAGCGGAAGCCCGGTCGTAAACTCGGGCCATGGAGTCAGTACCATGTATATAATTCACTACCAGCAAAAAACAGCAAACTAACAACCCGTTTGCTTTTCCACGACTACTTGAAAAGCAGTACGCCTTTTAACGCTTAACTGCTGTTACGCCGGGCCTTGGTTCAAGCGCCGCTGGGGGTGTAGCGCGAACTTTGCAGTTCGCGTCCCAGCGGTCAGCGCCATGCTGCGGGCCATGTCCTCGGCGGTATAGCGCGAACTTTGTAGTTCGCATCCCCGTGCCGTTCGGGCGGCTTTACTGGCGCGAGGACGCGAACTACAAATTTCGTGCTACACCCTACTGCGTAACAGCAGCTCTTAACGCTGGTCCGGCCCCTCTTTTTTGAAGAGGGGCCGGGGTCGGCAGGAGTCATGCCCCACGGAGGTCGCGTGAGGTTACCGCGAGAACGAATTATCCTTCTCGTTGGCATCCATAAAAATTCCGCCTTCCAGCTTCACCGATTTCACCGCTTTCGGCAACGCCACCACCGCCTGCTTCTGGTTGGCTTGCCACACGGCCGGCGACTGATGCACGGTTTCCTTGCTACCGTCAGCGTACTCCACCACCATATCAAACGGCACGGCGAAGCCGCCGATATTTTGCACCGTTACGCTGGTGCCGTTCACCGGGCCCACGGCCAGGTCGATGTAGTTATTGGTGAAGAACCAGTTGTTGAAAAACCAGGTCAACTCCTGGCCGCTGGCGCTGCTCATCGAGTTGAAGTAGTCCCACGGAATGGGGTGCTTGCCGTGCCAGCGGGCCATGTATTCGTGCAAAGCTTTTTTGAAAAGCGCATCGCCGAGCATGTCCTTCAGGGCGAAGTAGCTGAGGGAAGGCTTGCCGTAGGCGTTGTTGCCGTAGCCGGCACGCAGCTCGCTGCTGGGCGTGATGATGGGCAAATCCTCGGCCGGGGCGGCATCGTGAATCCAGCGGCTCACGCGAAACTGCTTGTAAAGCTTGTCGGCCGCTTCCTGGCCGTTTTCGGTGCGGCCGATGAGCAGCTCGAACGTGGTGGCCCAGCCTTCATCCATGAAAGCATAGCGGCTTTCGTTGATGCCCATGTAGAAAGGGAAGTACGTGTGGGCGATTTCGTGGTCCTGCACGAACTGCGCGAATTTGGGGTCTTTCTGGGGGCTGTCGTTCACCATCATCGGGTATTCCATGTCGGCAAAGCCCTGGAAAGCCGTCATTTTGGGGAAGGGGTAGGCCACGCCGGGCCAGTTGTTGGGGTTCGAGAACCAGCCCAGGGCGTACTGCCCGTTTTTCACCGACTGGTGAAAGTCGGCCGTGGAGTCGGCAAAGGCGGCCTGCACACTGGCGCGGCGCTTGGCCGGAGCATCGACAACGACGCTGGCGGCATCCCACACGTAGTGGTTGCTCAGGCCCACGGCCACGTCGGAAATGTCTTTCGCGGTCCAGACCCAGGTATTGGTAGCATTTTGGCTGGTGATGCTGTTTTTGGCCAAATCGGCCGCCGTGGCCACGTGCATGACGGCATCGCTGGTCATCGACTCCTTGAGGCGCTTGGCCGCCGCCGGCTGCAGCACCTGCTGCGGGTTTTGCAGCGTGCCGGTGGCCCACACCAGGTAGTTGGCCGGCACCCGCACGCGCAGGGTGTAGTCGTTGAAATCGTTGTAGAACTCCTTGCTATCCACAAAAGGCAGGCGGTCCCAGCCGGCGTAGTCGTCGTACACCGCAATGCGGGGGTAGAAATAGGCCAGGAAATAGGTGGTGGGGTCGATGCGGCCTTCGCGCCCGCTTTCGAGCGAGATGGGGAAGTGCCAGGCCACGGTGAACTTCACCGAGTCGTGCGGGGCCAGGGGGCGGGGCAGGCGCACGCCCTGCCAGGTGGCGGGGCCAGCCTTGCCGGTGTAGGGCCGCACCTGGCCGGCCACCATAAACGTATCGACTTGCAGGCCGGTGGTGAGGTAGTCGGCGGCGGCATCGCCGTCGCGGGTGGCCCCGGGCTGGTGAATGTTCTGAATGATGCGCAGCACCACCTGCTTCAGCGTGTCGGGGCTGTTGTTGAAGTAGGTGATTTGCTCGCGGCCACGAATGTCGCGGGCAGGTGGCGCGGCGGCTATCGTAATGTCGTAGCGGGCGCGGTTCTGCCAGTACCTGGGGCCGGGGCGGCCGTCGGGGCTGCGGGTGCCTTTATTGAAGGCCTGCTGAATGTCGCGTGGCATGTACAGCGTTTGCGCGGCGGCGGTACCGGCGAGGCCGGTAACCACGAAGAGGGC
>JAYULN010000085.1:0-6393 GCA_043763525.1 Hymenobacter sp. | reverse complement strand
GCCGTGCGCAACCAGAAAATCGAAATCATGCGCCACGTCGTGTCGCGCCTGCCCGATAAGTACCAGCGCCTCGTGAGCCTGCGCTATTTCGACGAGCTTAGCTACGAAGAAATTGCCACCGAGCTAAAAGCTCCCCTCGGCACCGTGAAAGCTCAGCTGCACCGCGCCCGCGAGTTGCTCTACGACATGGTGAAGCACACCAAGCAGATTATTTAATTGTAAAAAAGCCCCGATGCGAGTCGGGGCTTTTTTGTGGGGCTGTTATGCGGAGCTGGCGAACCAAAGCCCTGCATGAGGTTCTGGTGCCCGCCCCTTCGCACCTTTGCACCCATGAAACTCCTGCAGCACTACTTCCCCAACCTCACCAAAGCGCAGCTCCAGCTTTTTAAGCAGCTCGAAACCGAATTCCGGGCCACCAACGAAGCCATCAACCTGGTGTCACGGCCCGACATGGAAAACTTCGAGGAGCGCCACTTGCTGCATTCATTGGGCATTGCCAAAGTGGTACAGTTCCCGAAGGGCAGCAGCGTGCTCGACGTGGGCACCGGCGGCGGCCTACCCGGTCTGCCCTTGGCCATTATGTTTCCGGAAGTTCACTTTCACCTGGTCGACAGCATTGGCAAGAAAATCCGGGCCGTGCAGTTCATGGCCGCCGCCCTGGGGCTCGACAACGTAACGGCCGAGCAGATTCGGGCCGAAAACCTGCGCACCAAGTACGATTTCGTAGTGAGCCGCGCCGTGGCCCGCCTCGCCACCTTCCACCCCTGGATTGCCCACCGCTTCAAGCCTCAGGGCGCACCAGGCTCCGGCCTCTACTACCTCAAAGGCGGCGACCTGGCTGAGGAGATTGCCGAATCCGGCCTCAAAGCGCGGGTAACGAATCTGAGTGATTTCTTCAGCGAGGAGTTCTACGAGACGAAGAAGGTCGTTTTCGTATCAGCCAAATAGCTGGCTGTCCTTGCTTCGTCGTTCCTCCTCGCAATCACAGTTTTTTACGCCGGTACCTCGGCCGTGAGAAACTCCACGGCCCGCCGCTCCGAGTAGTATTCGCCATCGGGCGAGCCTTCGGGAAAGCCTACGTGCCCGCCTTCGGGTGGGGTTTCCAGAAATACGAATGGTGACTCGGCGGCCAGGTCGCGGGGGAAGCACGAGGCCGGCAGAAACGGGTCGTTCTGGGCATTCACCAGCAGCGTGGGCACCCGGATGCCGCTCAGGTAGCGGCCCGAGCTGGCGTACTTGTAGTAGGCATCGGCCGAGTCGAAGCCGTGCATGGGTGCGGTGTAGCGGCTATCGAACTGCTGAAAATCGCGCAACTCTTCGATGCCCTCCAGGTCTACTTGTCCCGGCAGGAGCTCGGCCTTGGCCCGCACTTTCTCCCGCAACGACTTCAGGAAACGCCGCAGATACACTTGGTTTTGCGGTTTGGAGATGTGAACCGAGCTGGCCTGCAAATCGGTGGGCACCGAGAACACGGCCGCCCGCAGCACCTCGGCCGGCACCCGGCCAGAGTCTTCGCCCAGGTATTTCAGCGTCACGTTGCCGCCCGCGCTGAAGCCCACCAGGTACACCCGCTGGTAGCGGCCGGTGGCCAGCGCGTGGCGCAGCACCAGGTCCAGGTCGTCGGTGTCGCCGAGGTGGTAGGAGCGGAGCAGGCGGTTCATCTCGCCGCCGCAGCTGCGGTAGTTCCAGGCCAGCGCGTCGAGCCCGGCGCGGTTGAGGGCGCGCACCATGCCCCGCACGTAGGGCCGCGAGGCATCGCCTTCGAGGCCGTGCGACACGATGACCAGGCCATCGGTGGGCCGTGCCTGGGGCAGGCAGCTCCAGTCCAGGTTCAGAAAGTCGCCGTCGGGTAGCTCCAGCCGCTCGCGCTGGTAGGCCACGTCGGGCACGGTGCGCCACAAACTGGGCACAATGGTCTGCAAATGGCCGTTGAATAAGTAAAACGGCGGTTGATAGTGGGATTCGACAACGAGTGGCATGACATAAAGAATTTAGCGGCTGGAACCGTTTAATAGCAGATAATTAGCTTGTGTAAAGTTCGGGAATAATCGGCATGCATACTAATTTTTAAGGCCTCGAATGGCATTTAAAAAATATTGTTTATGAATATAATAATTAATAAGTATAAAATAGCATGATTATCGCTTCAACTGCAATTTTATGTTCGTTCGGTTCTAGCAGGTTGGTTTTTGGCGGTGACAAGGGGCATTGCTGCAATATTTTTGCCAGTATGGTTTGATTTTATCGGGCAGCTTCGTACCTTTGTCCTCCCAAACACAGAACTCAAGCACAACGCTCTCATATATTCCTGCTCATGGCAAACCATAAGTCGGCCCTCAAACGCATCCGCAGCAACGAAGCCAAGCGCGTGTTGAACCGTTACCAGCACAAATCCACTCGTACGGCCATCAAGCGTCTGCGCGAAGCCACCGACAAAACAGCCGCCCAAGAGCTGCTGAAAAAGGTGTCGTCGATGCTGGACCGTCTGGCCAAGAAGAACATCATCCACAAGAACAAAGCTGCTAACAACAAAAGCAAGCTGACAAAACTCGTCAATGCGCTTTAGCGCGTAGCGAGTTTAGTAGGGCCAGACTGCGCCGCCCCAAGGTCTGGTTCTACGCTCATCACAGGAGCCCCGTTCGGAAACGAGCGGGGCTTCTTACGTTCATGCGGTGCCTGATGGTAGTAAAGTGGTCAGGTGGCGTACCTCACGGGCCCCGTTCCACAACAACTTTACCCCACCATGATACACGCCTACCGCTGGACGCGGCCATTGCTGGCCGCGTTGCTTCTTCTTATTGTCGTTGGCGTGCAGGCGCAGCAACCGTGGCGGCCGTTTCGGCCAGGGCTGATATACAGCTACAAGGAATTATTGGGGCCCCACGAGCAATCTGAATTTACACCCTCCGGGTCGACTCGGCGTATGCTACCGCCAATGGCGACTCAGTTTATGCGTTCAATCGGCTGCTACGCGCCTCATCAAGCACTGCCCAGCCCCGAGGCTCGGTAAAAAGCCGTAACAACCTGTTTGGAGCCAGGGCAACCGCACCAAAATATTAAACTGTGTTTCCAGCCTCTGGAGGCACTTTAGTAACAGCCGCTTTTAGATTTTTTGAACACCTCCAGGCCGTTTCCAAGCACTGGGGGCACATGGGCCTGATTTGGTGCGGTTGCCCTGGTGTTGGTTGCCTGATTATATTCATATATTGGACTAATTTTATTCTCTCACCCCAAAACACCCATAATCGTATGCGTATTTCTACGTGTTCCGTAGCGTTGCTGGCGCTGCTACTGGCTGGTTGCCAACGGCAAGCCGATGAGCAGCTGACTCCCGCGCCAAGCACCGTTCCCACGGAGGCACTCACCATTCAGCAGCTCGACACCCAAATAATGGAGCGGCTGCGCAGCAGCGGGCAGTTCGATTGGAACCAGGCCCCGGCCCACACGGTGTGGAGCGCGCTAACCCGCTCCGATTATGTGCTGTCGGTGGGCTACCGGCCGGCTGGTTTCGTGGGCACTGAGCTGCCGGCCGACGCGGCCACATCGCCGGCCTGGCAGGCGGCCCGCGAGCAGGTGCTGGTCCTGATTCTGGCCGAAGAGCGCAAAACCCACCCCGAGCTGACGATGGAGCAGTTGGTGGCCTACAAGGAAAACGTGCTGCCCGTGCTCGACGTGACGGTGCGGGAGCTCAGCACCATCACGGTGCTGCGGGGCAGCCCGCTGGTGCGCTACGCCGAGCCCATGGGCTACGAGCCCAACCGAGGGGTGGCCGATAAAATGGCCAATAAAGCCGCCTCGTCGCTCAGCAGCAGCGGCTGCGGCGATAACACGGCCACGGCGGGCCTCGTGGGTGGTACCGACTACGCGGTGCTTGCCAACGGCAGCAAATCGAGCTGGAACCAGGCCGACCAGTACCACGGCGTGCGCTCCGGCTGGAACCAAAGTACCGGCCAGGGTATCAAAATCCTGATTATTGACACCGGCTGCTCCGATGTGCAGGAAAATCTGGGCACCGATTTCAACCAGGGTCTGAGCTCGGGCCGCAGCATCGAGCGCCTCGTAACGCTGCCCCGCAACAGCATTTTCGGCATCCCGTACGGCAGCGCCGAAACACCCAACGACGGCTGTGGCCACGGCACCAGCATGGCCGGCGCAGCCGCCGGCCCGCGTGGCACCGACGGCGCGGCCGTGGGCATGGCCTACAACGCCAACCTGATTACGGTACACGCCTCCGAAGACGTATTCATTGATGCCAGCCGCGAGGTGAAGGGCGTGGCCGATGCCTACGTGCTGGCCGGGAACCGGGCCGATGTACGCATCATCAGCATGAGCATGGGCCGTCTCACCAGCTCATCGCAAATGGCGGATGCCATCCGCTACGCCTACGGCCAGGGCAAGCTCATTTTCTGCGCCGCCGGCACGTCGTTCGACTGGACGGCCGGTTGGGTGGGCGTGATTTACCCTGCTTCGCTGCCCGAAGCCGTGGCCGTGACGGGTCTGAAAAGTGACCTCAGCACCCGTTGCGACGAATGCCACGTAGGAGCTGATGTTGAGTTTTCGGTGGTGATGCAGCAGGCCAGCAACGACCGTCGCCCCCTCACGCTGGCCATGAGCGGCGATGCTCCCAGCACCGTGGGCGGCTCGTCGGTAGCCACCAGCAGCATGGCCGGCCTCACAGCCCTGGTGTGGGCCCAGTACCCCACCGAAACCCGCGCCCAGATTCTAAGCCGCCTCGTGGCCGCCAGCTCCAACCGCAACGCCCGCAACAGCAGTTTCGGCTGGGGCCGCGTGAATGTGGGTGCCGCGCTGGGGGCACTGCCGCTTTAGTAGTGTAAGAGTTGAGAGTTAAAAAGGTCCGTCTGAATTACCAGATGGACCTTTTTAACTCTCAACTCTTAACTCAAGATTACGCTACGCTCACCTTCACCATGTTCGCCTTGCCCTTGTCCTGAATGGGCATCGAGCCGGTGTTGATGAAGATATCGCCGGCTTCCAGGTGGCCGGTGGTGGTGAGGACGTAGCGGATGTCCGCGATGGTGCTGTCGGTGCTCACGAGGCGGTCGTAGTAGAAGCTGCGCACGCCCCATACCAGGCTCAGGGCCGTGAGCAAGGGACGGCTGTCGGTGAAGATAAAGATGTCGGCTTTGGGGCGGTACTTGGCCAGCTGGAAGGCGGTATAGCCGTGGTGCGTCATGCCGGTAATGGCCCTGGAGCCCGTATTTTTAGCCAGGTGGCAGGCCGCCGATAGCACGCTGTCGGCCATGAAGTTGGGGCCGGCGGGGTCGATGGGCCACCACTTATGGAACAGCTGCGGGCTACGGCTTTCCACGCTCAGAATGGTGCCCACCATCGAGCGGATTACCTCGGCCGGGTAGGCCCCCACGGCGGTTTCGGCCGACAGCATCACGGCATCGGCCCCGTCGAGCACGGCGTTGGCCACGTCGCTGGTTTCGGCGCGGGTAGGGCGGGGAGCGGTAATCATGCTCTCCATCATCTGGGTGGCCACGATAACGGGCTTGCCGGCCGCGTTGCACTTGGCGATAATCATTTTCTGGGCCATGGGCACTTCTTCCATCTTCACCTCCACGCCCAGGTCGCCACGGGCCACCATGATGGCATCGGCAATGGCGATGATTTCGTCGATGTTGCGCAGGCCGTCGGGCGTTTCGATTTTGGCCACCACGCGGGTCTTCTTGCCGGCATCGGCAATCAGCTTTTTGATGAAGCGGATGTCATCAGCCTTGCGGGCGAAGCTCAGGGCGACCCAGTCCACGTCGTGCTCCATGCCAAACTGCAGGTCCTCAATATCCTTCTCGGTCATGCTTGGGGCCGATACTTCCGAGTCGGGCAGGTTGATGCCCTTGCGGGGCTTGACGAGGCCACCGTATATTACTTCCACGTCTACTTCGTGGTCGCGGTCAGTAGCCAGCACCTTCAGCTCAATTTTACCGTCGTCAATCAGAATCATGTCGCCGGCCTTCACGTCGCGGGCCAGGCCCAGGTAAATCGTGCTCAGCCGCGTGGCCGTGCTGATTTCCTTTTCGCCGCAAACCAGCTTGATTTTGTCGCCGGCCTTAATCTCCACGCCGCCGCCTTCTACTTCGCCGAGGCGAATTTTCGGCCCCTGCAAGTCCTGCAACAGGCCCACCGAGGTGCGCATGTCCTTGTTCAACCGCCGCACCGTGTTGATAACCGAGAGATGGTCTTCGTAGGAGCCGTGCGAGAAATTGAGCCGAAACACATCAACTCCTTCGCGCATGAGCACGCCGAGCCGGTCGTAGGTGTTGGAGGCGGGGCCAACGGTGGCCACAATCTTGGTTTTATTGAACATGTGTCGGTTTTCCATGTGACGAGGGGTTAAGAACAAAAAAAACTCCCCTCCTTGCCAAAGAG
>JAYULN010000084.1:0-6406 GCA_043763525.1 Hymenobacter sp. | reverse complement strand
CCCCCGCCCTATTTGCGCCCCCAAACTGCCCCTAGCGAAAGAACGAGCCGATTTTTCCCAGCACCGCGTTCAAGGTAATTTTGGGGCTGCGCTGTACCCCGAACGTGACGTAGGTTTTGCCGCCCACCCGCAAATCGAGCACCCAGCCCAGCTGCCGGGCCAGGTCGTTGATTTGCTGGAGCGGGTCGGGGCCGGTGGGCCTGGCCGCTTTGGGCGCGCCGGGCACCTTGGGCGGCCCGGCCGTGAGCTGGTCGAGCACCTGCTGGCTGGGAACATTCAGGATAAGGTAGGTGCCGGCGGCGGCCAGCTGCAAGGCGTGGCCGTTCCAGGTGATGACCAGCTGGGCCTCAATTTCGAGGGAGCTAGCCAACGGTGGTGGGGGCATCCGGGTGCGTGAAGTTGGGCTGCGGGTGGCCGCCGGGCGCGGGCGGGTCGATGCGCACGGGCGCGGCGGCGGCGGGCGCACTCTCGCCCTTGGTGCGGATGCGGAGCGAGCCGTTCAGCTTCCAGGTGGCGGCGGGGGCGCTGGGGTTCTGCGGGTTGGGCACTTGCAGCTCCATTTGGTCGAAGGCGCAGCTGAGCTCTACGCCGCCCGACAGCTTGCCGAGCAGCGAGGCGGCCATATCGGCCCAGTTGGGAGAAGAAGAATCGGGCATGGGGCAAAGGGCTAAAAGTGGAACCGGCGGCCGGGCGCGCTGGTTGTGGCCGCCGCCGGAGGCCGCAAAGTACGGCCCTGCCCCGCTAACGCAATGCCCCGGCCGGAGTTGCGCGGCATCCGCCCAGCCCACTGGCTGCGTAAAAGCTACGATTGTAAATTTGTGCCTTATCCGCACGCCTCCCCCGATTACTCTTCCTGCTTACGATGCGCTTATTTTCTTTCCGTCATGTAGTCGTTGCCGCTTGTCTGGTTTTATTGGCGCAGCCCGGCTGGGCCCAGCTTTCTTCCGATATGCTGCCCCCGCGCCCCGATGCCGTTTCCGAGCTCACCTTTGAGGAAAACCCCATTGATTGCGCCCACCCGTTTGGCTTGCGCGAGGGCCAGAACCTCGAATACCAGTTGCTCGATGCCAAAGGCAAGGCCACCGGCACCTGGCGCTACCGGGTGCTCAAAATCAGCAGCGACACCGCCGGCAAAAAGAAAAATCCACTGGTAACGACCACAGTCCGCCTGAAAAGCGGCCTATACGACCTCACCAACCACGTGCTGCAACAGCAGGACCTCACCTACCTCTGCCGCCACGACACGGTGCTGACCGACGGCCTGAACGAAATCAACTACGAGGGCCTCAAGTCGTTCCGCGACCGCCTGCTGGCATACAAGGGCACCCTGCTGGCCTGGCCCAACCAGCCCACCGCCGGTACCGCTCTGCCCGAGGGCGGCGTGGTGGTGCAGGTGAGCAGCCCGTCGGTAGCCATCGCCAAAATAAAAACCACGCTGCGCAAACGCAAAGTATTGGACGGACCTAGCCCCATCACGGTACCCGCCGGCACCTTCAATTGCTACGCCGTGGAAAGCCAGCGCGAACTCGCCACCGCCGCCCGCGTGGATTTGGTGCTGAAAAGCGGCGGCCGCGAAGTAGATTATTACGACCCCACGGTGGGCATCGTCAAAACCGAATACTTCGACAAAGGCGGCAAGCTGGTGCAAACCCGGGTGCTGACGAAACGCTAGCCGGTAAGAATGGGTGAAAACAGGGGGCTGCCCGCCTGGGCCGGACTGCTACCTTTACGGTCCGATTCCCGTTCCTCACTCCTCCCCCATGAAGCTGATTGAATGCCCGCGCGATGCCATGCAGGGTCTGCACGATTTCATCCCGACCGCTACCAAAACGGCCTACCTCAACGCGCTGCTGCGCGTGGGCTTCGACACGCTGGATTTTGGCTCGTTCGTATCGCCCAAGGCCATTCCGCAGCTGCGCGACACGACCGAAGTACTGGCCGGGCTCGATTTGAGCACAACAAAGACCAAGCTGCTGGCCATCGTGGCCAACCTGCGCGGGGCCGAAACCGCCGTGCAGCACCCCGAAATCAGCTACCTGGGCTTCCCGCTGTCGGTGTCGGAAACCTTCCAGCGGCGCAACACCAACCAAACCACCGCCGAGGCCCTGGCCGACGTGGCCGCAATGCACGCGCTGTGCGAGCGCAGCGGCAAAACCCTGGTTACGTACCTCTCGATGGGCTTTGGCAACCCGTATGGCGATGCCTGGAGCCCGGAAATCGTGACTGATTTTACGCAGCAGCTGGCGGCGCTGGGCATCCGCATCGTGGCGCTGTCCGATACCGTGGGGGCATCCACGGCGGCCACCATCGCGCCGCTGTTTTCGGCCTTGATTCCGGCTTTCCCCAGCATCGAGTTTGGGGCGCATCTGCACACCACGCCCGCCACCTGGCGCGAGAAAGTGGAGGCTGCCTACTCGGCCGGTTGCCGCCGATTCGACGGGGCCATTGGCGGCTTCGGCGGCTGCCCCATGGCAGCCGATGAGCTGACGGGAAACATGGCGACGGAAAATCTGCTTACTTTTCTGAACGACCAGCACGTGGCCCCCGGCCTCGACCTTGCTGCCTTTGCCAAGGCCCAGCGCCTCGCCCGCGAGCAGGTCTTCAGCAACTAAATTATTCTGCGGTGAAAAACGTCTCCCAACAGCCCTCCGTCGATATTTTCATCCCCTGCTTCGTCGACCAGCTTTACCCCGCCACGGCCATGAATATGGTGAAGGTGCTGGAAAAACTGGGCGTGCAAGTGAATTACAACCCCGACCAAACCTGCTGCGGCCAGCCGGCCTACAATGCCGGCTACCAGACCCAGGCCCGCACCGTGGCCGAAAAGTTTCTGGAAGATTTTGCACTTCCGGCCACGGATTCGCCGCGCTACATCGTGAGTCCTTCCGCATCCTGCGTGGGCATGGTGCGCAACAGCTTCACCGGGCTGTTTGAGGGCACGGCGCAGCACGGTGCTTGCCAGGCCGTGCAGGGCCGCACCTACGAGCTAACCGAGTTTTTGGTGGATGTGCTGGGCATCACGGCCATTCCGGGGGCCGCGCTGGTGGGCAAATACGCGTATCACGACTCCTGCTCGGCCCTGCGCGAGTGCGGCATTGGCCCCGGCCCGCGCCAGCTGCTCGACGGCGTGGCCGGCCTCGAACGCGTCGAAATGGTTGATAACACCACTTGCTGCGGCTTCGGCGGCACCTTCGCCGTGAAGTTTGAAGCTATTTCGGTGGCCATGGCCCAGCAGAAAGTAGAACACGCCCTCGATACCGGGGCCGACTTCATCATCAGCACCGACGTGAGCTGCCTCATGCACCTGGAGTCGTACATCAAGCGCGAAAAACTGCCGCTCAAGTGCCTGCACGTTGCCGATGTGCTGGCCAGCGGCTGGTAGCGCAAGCCGTTGCGCAGAAGAACTTGTACCCCGAAATTTCATTTCGGGGTACAAGTTTCAAGCCGACCACTCAAAAACCCAACATCCCTTCCTTGCTGTGCAGTATTACTTATCCGGCCGTCTTTCGCAGCATTTGTTGTGGCTGGCTTGTATAACGGGGGTTGTGGGGCTGCTGGCCTCGCGGGCATTGATTGCTATTGCGCCCATCGTGGGCGTGGTGGCGGTGCTGGCCAACCCCCATTTGCGGCGCGACCTGCCGGGCTATTACCGCAACGGAGCGGCCCTGCGGGCGGCGGCCGTGGTGGCGTTTCTTTTCGCAACCGGCCTGTATACCAGCGCCTGGCCCGTGTGGCGGCACGAGCTGTTCCGCGACCTGACCTGGCTGGCGGTGCCGCTGGCTTTCACGCTGGCCGTGCCGCTCACGGGGCGGCAGCGGCTGGCGGTGAGCAGCCTGTTTGTGCTGGGCACGGCGGCCGTGGGCCTGGCCACCCTGGGCCAGTACCTGATTGACCCGGCTCGTGCCAACGCCGCCATTCACATCGGGCAAAATATGCCGGCCATCACCCGCATTTTCCATATTTCGTTTGGACTGATGCTGGCGCTGGCCTTTTTCTGGGGCTTGCAGCTGCGGCACCATGCGCTGGCGGGGCCGCTGCTGCGGGCCGGACTGCTGGGCGCGGCGGGCGCGGCGGCGCTCACGCTGCACGTGCTGGCCTACCGCACGGGCCTGCTGGTATTTTATGTGGGGCTGCTGGCTTGGGTGGTGCAGCTGCTGGCGCGGCGACATTTACTGCTGGGCCTGGGGCTGCTTGGGTTGTTGCTGTTGGGGCCGTGGCTGGCCTACCGCACCCTCGAATCGGTGCGGCAGCGCACCGAAGCCACGGTGTGGGACCTCGACCAGTTCGCCGCCGGCCACGATATCAACAACTTCTCGCTGGCCCGCCGGCTGGCCGCCATGCAAACAGCCCGCGAAATTATTGGCCAGCACTGGCTGCTGGGCGTTGGCCCCGCCGATACCCGCGCCGCTATGATGGAGCAGTACCGCTGGAAGGATTTCGGCCTGCGCCCCGCCAACCGCGCCGAAGTTCACAACCAATACCTGCAAGCCCTGCTGGGTGGCGGGCTGCTGGGCCTGGCGCTGCTGCTGGCGGTGTTGTTCTGGCCCTTCACCCGGCGCTGGGCCCGCCGCGACCCGGCCATTGGCATGTTTATCCTCCTGCAAGCCACCGCCATGCTGGTCGATGCCGTGCTGGACCTCCAAATCGGGCTCAACTTCTTCGTGTTTGGCTATGGCTTCCTGGTGGTGGCCAAGGAAAGAACTGTCTTCAGTGAACAATGAATAATTGGGGATAAATTATTCACTGCTCACTGACTTAAAGCGCTTTGCGAATACGGTCTTTCAACCCTCCGGTGGCCTCCAGCAGCGGCAGGCGCACGGCGGCACTGCACACGCCCAGGGCCTCCAGGGCGGCTTTTACGCCCACGGGGTTGCTTTCCTCATACATCAGCGGGTTGATGGACAGCAGGCGGAACAGGCCTTCGCGGGCGGTGGCGAAGTCGCCGGCCAGGGCGGCGCGGGTCATGTCGGCGAAGCGCTTGGGGAAGGCGTTGGCCAGCACCGAAATGATGCCTTCGGCCCCGCAGGCGATGAGGGCGGGCGTGAGCACATCCTCGCCCGACAGCAGCAGGAAATCCTTGGGCTTGCGGGCGGCAATGTTCAGGCACTGCTCCATGTTGCCGCTGGCTTCCTTAATGCCGATGATGTTGGGGTGCTGGGCCAGGCGCAGCGTGGTTTCGGCGGTGAGGTTGGAGGCCGTGCGGCCGGGCACGTTGTAGAGGATGATGGGCACGGGGCTGGCCTCGGCCAGGCGGTGGTAGTGGGCGATGAGGCCGGCCTGGCTGGGCTTGTTGTAGGCCGGGCTGGCCGAGAGCACGGCGGCGATGCCGGCCAGGTCGGTGCTGCGAAACAGCTCTTCGGTGGCCACCGTATCGTTGCCGCCAATGCCGTACACGAGGGGCACGCGGCCGGCCACGTGCTCCTTGGCCACGCGCAGCAACTCGGCCTTTTCGGCGGCGGTGGTCGTGGGCGATTCGCCGGTGGTGCCGTTTACCACGAGGTAGTCGACCCCGCCTTCGATGCAGAAATCGAGCAAACGCCGCCAGCCGGCGTAGTCCACGGCGGAATCGGGTGTGAAGGGGGTGACCAGGGCCACGCCTGTGCCATAAAATGCCGGAAGGCGGGAGCCAGAATTGTTCATACCGGGAGTTTGGGGGTTAGTTTTGTAGGGCGCAAAAGTAGCGCCAAGCCGCGCAAGGCCCTCGTCAGCTTCGGTTCGCGGGGGCCGGCGCTTCGTTCACGGCATTCATTTCACTTTATTGTTTGGTTGCGGAGCCTGGCTTCGCGCACTTTTTCATGAAATTTTCTTCTGCTTCCCTCCTGCTGGCCGCGCTTTCGTTGGCGGCCTGCGACTCTAAAACCGCCACCACCGGCGAAACCGCCACCAGCAGCGCCACCGTGGAGGCCGCCACCGTCGACCCGGCCATAGCCGGCACCTCGGGCACCCGCGCCACCGCCACCGACGAAGCCAACGCCACCCCCGCGCCCGACCCCAAAAGCATTCCGGCCGCCAAGGCCGGCGATGCCACCGCCATTCTGGCCCGGCCGCAGGTGCCCATCCTCTGCTACCACCAGATTCGGGACTGGACGGCCCGCGACTCGAAAAATGCCAAGGATTACATCACGCCCATCGCCACGTTCAAGGCCCACATCAAAATGCTGGCCGACTCGGGCTACCACACCGTTTCGCCCGACCAGCTTTACGCCTACATGACCACCGGGGCCAAGCTGCCGGGCAAGCCCGTCATGCTCACCTTCGACGATACCGACCTCGACCAGTTCACCATTGCCCGCCCCGAGCTCGACAAGTACGGCTACAAGGCCATGTACTTCGTGATGACCGTGAGCCTGGGCCGCCCCCACTACATGACCAAGGCCATGGTGAAGCAGCTCTCCGACGAAGGCAA
>JAYULN010000083.1:0-2612 GCA_043763525.1 Hymenobacter sp. | reverse complement strand
AACCAGGCGCATTTCGGTGGCCCCGGTGCCTGGCCTATCCGGCTTTTGGGTGCCGGTGGCCTGCGCCGAAACCCGGCTGGCCCCGCTCACGCTGCGCTTTACACTGGTCAGCACCATCAATTTTTTACCACCGGCAGTGGTATGGGAATTTGGCGATGGCAGCCAGTCCACGGAAATCAGTCCTGTTCACACCTACGCCACGCCCGGCACCTACCAGCCCCGCGTGCGGCTGGGCTACAACGCCGGCCGCTGCGAAACTCAGGCTACGCTGCCGCCCGTGGAAGTGCAGGAGCGCAAGGTGCCCAACATCATCACGCCCAACGGCGATGACAAGAACCAAACCTTTAGGCTCGGCCCCGACTGCCCGCCGCGCCTCCAGGTATTTTCGCGCTGGGGCCAGCCGGTATTTGAAGCCGCCGCTTACCACGACGACTGGAACGCCAGCGGCCAGCCCGCCGGCGTGTATTATTACCTATTGACCTACCCCGACGGCCACCGTACGAAGGGCTGGGTGGAAGTGGTACGGTGATGATGCCTTCGGCTTAATGAGGGATGAGGGAGTTCGGGCACCTAGCTCCATTTTCCAATTCTTCATTCTTCATTCTTAATTCCCTGTCAAGCGCAGCGCCACCCAGCGCACATCGGCCCAGCCGGGCAGCAAATCGACCCAGGTAGTGCCCGTAACGTGGCGGTAGTGCCAAAGCAGGTAGCCCGCGCTGACCGTGTAGGAGGCCGACATGCCCAGCGCCGCGCCCACCATGCCCAGGCGCGGCACCAGCAGCAGGGCCATGGGCACGGTGATGACCAGGCCCAACAGGGCGGCGCGGTTGTTCGGGCCGTAGCGGGCCGTGCCGCTGAAATACGAGCTGGCCTGCATGCCCGCCCCGTTGGCCAAAATGCCGGGAGCCAGCGCCAGAATAACGGCCCGCGCCGCCCCAAATTCAGCCCCGAACATGGCCCCCAGCCACGCCGCCGGCACGGCGGCCAGCACCAGCACCGCGCCAGCCGTGGCCAGCAGCGTGAGCCGGCTGCCGCGCAGACCCGCGTAGGCCTGGCGGCGGGGGTCGTCGGCATTCACGAGGGCTACGTATTGAATGAGGGCCGTGCTGCGCGGAATCAGCCAGATGGCCTCGGCCAGAGCCACCCCCACCGAAAGAATGCCCAGCTGCCGGGCATCGGCCAGGTAGGCCACGACGTAATAGCCAAAGCGGTAGTTGGCAAACGTAACCAGGTTGGAAAAATGCGCCCCCCGGCTGTGGCGGGCCAGCTCGCGGGCGGCCACCCGGCGCCGGGCCACCCCGTACACGGTGAGGTGCCCCCGGCCATCGGGCTGGTGCAGCAGCAGCCCGGTGCTAATGAGCCAGGGCAGGCCGCAGGCCACATAGTTGGCGTAGTAGTAAGCCCGGATATCAAGCCAGTGCGCCGCGCCAAAGGCCAGCGCCAGCACCCCGGCCAGCAGCGCCGCCTGGGCGGTGGTGAGCACGTTGTAGTCGCGCTCGCGCTTGCGCCCCAACAGCAAAAACACATTGATGGACAGCAGCACCTGCCCCAGGGTTACGGCCCCCAGGTGCAGCACGTACTCCCAGCTCACGGGCCGCAGCAGGCCCACCACGACTGCGCCGGCCCCGCTCACTACCACGGCCCAGGCGTAGGCTGGCCCCAGCAGGTGCCACAGGTTGCGGCGCGGCACCAGGTATGTCAGCGACGAGCCGCCCACCAGCCCCGCCAGCAGCACCAGCCCCGACATATCGGTATAAAACAGACTGACCTGCCCGCGCCCCGCCGCCCCCAGGTACCGCGCCGTGAGCCACACCACCGCAAAACTAAGTCCCGCCGTGAGCACCCGCGCCGCGAAATGCTGAAGAATGCGTTTTATCATGGCAGAAGAGTCGGCAAAGAACGGCAAACTCCCCTCCTTTTTTAAGGAGGGGATGTTTCAGCGTAGCTGAAACGGGGGTGGTGGCATTCGTTGAACGATGGCCGAACGACAAGTACCACGCCGTTCAGAGCCAGTTGTTCGGGCATCGTTGGGGGCATCGTTCGGGCATCGTTCGGGCATCGTTCAACGACTGCACCACCCCCGTTTTTGCTGCGCAAAAACTCCCCTCCTTGAAAAAAGGAGGGGAGTTGTCGTTCTACTTGCCAGCCAGCACCTGCCGGTACAGCTCGCCAAACGCCCGCCCCACCGCCGCCATACTGAACCGGGCCACCGCGTTGGTACGAAGCGCCGCCGCGTCGTATTCAGTGAACAGCACGGCCACCAAAGCCGCCGCCAAAGCCGGCTCATCTCCCGCCGCCACCAGCTGGCCAAAGCGGCCATCGGCGGGCAGCAGCTCGGGCACGCCACCCACGCGGGTGGCCACCGCCGGCAAGGCGCTGGCCTGGGCCTCGATGAGCACGCAGGGCAGGTTTTCAAAATTGGAAAACAGCACGAAGCAGGCCGCCCGGCGCATTTCCTCGGCTACTTCGGCATGGGTTAGCTTGCCCAAAAAAGTCACGGTGCCATCGGCCAGTAGGCCCAGGTCGGCGGCTTGGGAGCGCACCAGGGCCTCATCGGGCCCGTAGCCGCCGATGCGCAGGCGCAGGCCCGGCACCTGCGCCCGCAGCCCGGC
>JAYULN010000082.1:0-2613 GCA_043763525.1 Hymenobacter sp. | reverse complement strand
CAGTTGGGCAGCAGCTCGGGGTGCAGAATCTTAATCAGGTCGGCCAGCACGAGGTCGGGCCGCATCGCCCCCGACTCCCAGTAGTCGTTGGCCCCCTGGGCGTTGGTGCGGCGGTTGTTGTTGTAGAGCTGGCTGTTGATGAACGGGCCGAAAGCCGCGTAGCGGGCATCCTGGGCGATTATTTCGGCTTTGGTGCTGGCCGAGCCGGTTTGCAGCCAGTACTCGGCGGTGAGGGCCACCGGGGCCACCGCTTCGAAGGAGAGCGCCAGGCTGCCCTGCGGCGATTTGGTCTTGTCCCAGGCGTAGGTGCTGCCGGCATCGCGCAGAAACCGGGTCAGGTAGCTGTCGGCGTCGGGTACGTGCCACACGTCTTTGAAGGGCAGGCCCACCACCACCCGAGGCCGTTTGGTAGCTTTCTGGCCCAGGGCCGCCAGGCGCTGGTAGTCGCGCACCACCTGGCCAAACCGCTGGTTCACCAGGTCTTCTTTATCGAGCAGCACCGCCAGTACCTTCACCCACTCGGCCCGGCCCAGCGGCGTGGCTTCCACCCATTCCGAGTTAATCAGGACCGGAATGCCCGCGGCGGCCAGCGTTTGAAACCGGGTCAGGCTCTCGCCGGGCCAGCCGGTGGCCATCACCAAATCGGGGTGCCGGGCAACGAGGGCCTCGTTGTTGAGCTCCTTGCCCTGGCCCACTTCCAGTACCTTACCGGCCGCGATGCGCTGGCGCACCCGCGCGGCGGAGGCATACTTGAGGCTGCCCAGGCCCACCAGGAGGTCGTCGGCCCCGAGAAAATCGGCCAGCGCCACGTGCATCGACGAAAGGCCCACCAGGGTGCGAATCGGCGTTTCAATCATTAATGCGTCGGCGTAGCCGGCGGGGCGGGGGGTGCCGCGCGGCACCAGCAGGTAGCGCGTGGCCGTGGTTTTCTGCTCGAACGGGCTCCGGATGGTAACCACCTTGCAGCGGCCGGCGTAGGCAATGGTGAAGCCTTTGGCAAACTGCACCGTGGTGCGGCCCCGCACGGTCGGCGCGGCCGGCTTCCGGGCGGGGGCCAGGGCGGGGGTTTGGCTAAGGCCGGGCTCGGCGCTGGCCAGCAGCCAGGCGAGGAGCACGAAGCCGCGGCAGACCAAAAAAAACGGGGGTGCGCCACCGGCACGGCCGGGGGGAAGCAAGGGGTTGAGCATGGTACGACGAGCCTTTCTGCCGAAAGCCGGGACTGTATGAAGCAAACGGCAGGTCTTCTGACTTCCCCCACCGGCCGCTGGCCTTCCCACTCCCAAAGGAGCAGTGGCACCATGCGTCGGCCGATTTTTGGAGGGGGTTACAGCAGCGGAGACTGTCCCGGATTTTCACCGGATTCCCTTTTAAAGCCGCCCCGCACCGCGGAAACGACTACCACTTACTGCGGCAAAGATAGCCAGAAATATCAGCCTCCGGCGGCCCGGCCGCGGAACGCATCAGGCCACTACCTGGGCCCGCACAAAAGCAACCCGCGCGGCCACCGGGGCCCGAGGCAATTCCCGCACCACGTAGCCCAGGCGCTGGTAGGTATCCCGCAGGGCGTGGTAAAGCACTTCGGCCTCGGCAACCGTTTGCCAGCGCTCGGCATCCTGCACGTAGATTTCGGGCCAGGGCGGGGCCAGAAGAACCGGGTTGTGGTAGGGGTGCGCGGCGGCCACGGCGCGGTAGGCCGGCGGCACGGGCAGGCCCGCCACCGCCAGGTAGGCCAGGATGTCCGGAATGCCCCGGTCGAAGAACGTGACCCCGCCGCGCCGCGCGGCCTGCCGGTGCTGGGCTACCGTGCGGGCCAGGGCGAGTTCGGCAAAACCGGCCAAATCCTGCCACGGCACCACGCCGCTGCCCAAAGCAACCTGTTCGCGGATAAGGCGGCGCGATGCTTCATCGGCCCCCGCGAAGCCGGCCCGGCGCAAGGCCGCGAGGAGCGTAGTTTTACCGGCCCCCGGGCCGCCCGAAATCACGTAAAGCGGCATTTTTTAGAATTCAAGCCGCCGGAAGCCCCGGCAGTGTCGGCCCAAAGCTACGGTTAGCGGGCCCGTAGCCCCCGCTCTTATGCCCAACTCCCCCGTTCTCAAACCCCAGTTCCTGCTGGCCGCCCCGGCCAGCGGCCAGGGCAAAACCACCCTCACGCTGGGCCTGCTGCGGGTGCTGGCCCGGCGCGGGCTGGTGGTGCAGCCCTTCAAGTGCGGCCCCGACTACCTCGACACCCACCACCACACGCGGGCTGCCGGCCGGCCCAGCCTCAACCTCGATTTGTTCATGGCCTCGCCGGCGCACCTGCACGCGACCTACGCCCGCCATGCCGCCCCCGCCGACGTGGCCGTGGTGGAGGGCGTGATGGGCCTTTTCGACGGGGCCGCGCGGATGCAGGGCAGCGCCGCCGACGTGGCCGAGCAGCTGGGCATCCCGGTCATCCTGGTCGTCAATGCCAAAGCCATGGCCTATTCGGTGGCCCCGCTGCTGTTTGGGTTCAAAACCTTTCACCCCGGCATCCGGCTGGTGGGGGCCATTTTCAACTTTGTGAATACGGCCTCGCACTACCAGTTGCTGCGCGAGGCCTGCGCCGACGTGGGCGTGGAAGCGCTGGGCTAC
>JAYULN010000081.1:0-2613 GCA_043763525.1 Hymenobacter sp. | reverse complement strand
TCGTGCGCTACGAAACCAGCGTCGGCAATTGGCTCGCCTGGCACTGGCTCGCCTTCGTGGTCATCTTTTTGCGAAAAATTAACCAAAAACCGACTTTCTAAACAGCTTCACTGCCCGCACCGCCCTAAAACGCCAGCAACGCCACTGCCTGCTCGCGCAGGAGTTGGCGGGAAAGGTCGTGGTTGAGCTCGTCCTCGGTGTTCAGGTCGGTGCCGATGAAGGGCAGGCGCACCCGTTGGGGCAGCACGGTCGTGCCCAGGTACATGAGGATGTCGGTGAGGTGCGTCATGGCCAGCAGGCCACCCTGACCGCCGTTGCTGAGGCCCACCAGGGCGGCTTTCTTGCCCCAAATGCCGCCGGGATAAGGCAGGCCGTCGATAAAGGCCTTTAGCACGCCGGGGAATGAGCCGTTGTATTCGGGGCTGATAATCAACAGCTTGTTACCCGCGTTGAGCATGGCTGCCAGGCGGTTAAATTCGGGGTTGTTGCCTGCCTGGTCGTATAGTGCCGTGCTGGTGAAGTCGGCTGGCAGTTCCGCCAGGTCCAGAATTTGGCTTTCGGCTCCCAGGGCCGTGAGCATGGTGCGGTAGTAGTTGGCAATGCGGCGGGCGCGGGAGTTGGGCCGGTTGGTTCCGGCGAGGATAGTTATCAAAGCGAAGCGGGACAGTGAAGCAATGTGCTGACGCAACAGAAAGAGCGGGGCCGAGGTTTTGAGCCCGGGGCCATCAGCCCCGGTTGATGCTTGATAAGGCTCGCTGACTGGCCGCAACAGAAGCCTCCCGCCGCCCTGCCAGCCCTGCCGCCGCCGCCAGGCACAGCGCAAACCAGGCCCAGGGCAGCCGCAAATCCAACACCGACAGCCCGCTAAAAACCAGGGCCGTGGCAAAGCTGGCCAGCCCCTGGAAGGCTTGGTTTAGCCCAAAAATCTCGCCCCGGTCATCTTCGGTGGTGTGGCGGGCCAGCCGGCCCTCCAGCAGTCCCTGAATGAGCGACAGCGTGAGGCAGTCGAGCGTAACCAGCCCGTAGAACGCGGCCTTCGAGGTGCCCACCAACCCGTAGCCGAGCAGCACCGGCGTACCTAGCACCGTCAGCCAGATAACAGCCCGCCGCTGATTGATACGGTCGGCGAAGTGGCTATAAAAGAAATAGTTCAGCCCAATGCTCAGCCCGCCAAAATACATGAACAGGTAGGCAATGTCCCGGGCACCAAGGTGCAGCGGCCCCAGGCTCACAAACGGCACGAAGTAGAAATAATAGCCTGTGCTGAGCGTGAGGGCTACTTGGGTGAGCACAATGCGCCGCACGCCGGGATTGGTCACGTTTTTGGCTTGCAGCCGCGTCCACAGCGTGAGCGGGTTCATGGCCCGACCCAGCTCGGCGCGCAGCTCGGCCCCGCGCACGCCGTTGCGTTGCTGGTGGGTTTCGGGCAGCCACAAGCTCAGCAGCACGTTGAGGGCGGCCAGCCCCACGGCCAGGCGCACCACGTAGGTGGCCTGCTGGGCCAGCGGCACGGCCAGCACCGTCAGCAGCACGCCGGCCGCCATCGGCCCCAGCACAAAGCCCAGCGAGATAATTGCCCCCTCGATACCCAGGTTGCGGAACAGGTGCCGGGGCGGCGAAATATCGGTGATGGCCGAGCGCACGGTGGCGTACATGCCATTGGTGAGCCCATCCGATACGCGGTTGGCGAAGTACAGCCCGGCCCGCACTGGCAGCAGCAGCGCATTGGCCAGCAGCGTGCCGATGGCCGAGAGAATGAAGACAGGCCGCCGCCCGTAGCCGTCGCTCAGCCGCCCCAGCAGCGGGGCCGAAAACAGCTGCACCCCCAAAAACACGCCCGTGCCCACGCTCAGCCACAGCTGCGGCTGCCGCAACCCCCGCACAAACTCCGGCATCACCGGCCCCACCGCCGCCCCCACAATCACATCCACCAGAATAATAACGTAGAGCAAGGGCAAAGTGCGGGCAGGTAGGGCAGGCATACGGGTAAAAGTAGCAAGGCAGGCAGCGTGGTCGCGAGCCCCAGGGGCAACAAAAAAGGGCGCAACGACCAAGTCGTTGCGCCCCCTGATTACAAACCTACTGCTTACGCCAGGTTGTTCGACGTAGCCTTGGCTGCCAGAAACTCACGGTTCAGAATGGCAATGTTTTCGAGCGAGATGCCCACCGGGCACTCCGCCGCGCAGGAACCGATGTTGGTGCAGGCTCCGAAACCTTCTTTATCCATCTGGGCCACCATGTTCTCGACCCGCGACTTGCGCTCCACGTCGCCTTGCGGCAGCAGGGCCAGCTGACTCACTTTGGCGCTCACGAAGAGCATGGCCGAAGCGTTTTTGCAGGCTGCCACGCAGGCACCGCAGCCGATGCAGGTAGCGGCCTCAAAGGCCCGCTCGGCCCGCTCTTTGGGGATGGGGATTTCGTTGCCATCGGGGGCACCGCCGGTGTTCACGCTCACGTAGCCGCCGGCCTGAATGATGCGGTCGAAGGCCGAGCGGTCCACGCTCAAATCCTTGTTGACCGGGAAGGCGTTGGCCCGCCAGGGCTCGATGCTGATGGTATCGCCGTCCGAGAACTTGCGCATATGCAGCTGGCAGGTGGTGGTGCCCTTCTCGG
>JAYULN010000080.1:0-2615 GCA_043763525.1 Hymenobacter sp. | reverse complement strand
CGGTCGAAGGCCTGGGTGGCGGCGGCAAACAGCTCCTGCCGGTCGTTTTCGCGGAAGTATTCGTAGGCCGACTGCGTGCCGATGGGCCGGCCGTTGAGCACCACCTGCGAGGCCTGGTCGGAGGTCGGCTTGAGGAGCACCGGGTTCATGTCGACGTGGCAGGCAATGCCGGCGGCTTCGGCCTGCACCGCCTGGGCCCGGCCAATTTCGAGGCCCTCGGGGGTTACGTAGCTGTTGAGGCTCATATTCTGCGCCTTAAACGGCGCGGGGCTATGCCCATCCTGCCGGAAAATGCGGCAAAAACCGGCTGTAATAACGCTCTTGCCCACATCCGACGCGGTGCCGACAAACATAATGGGACGAAGCATGGGGAAGGGATGGAGTTGGAAGAGCGGGCGAAAGGCCCCCGTATTACCCTTGGCTGGGGGCAGTCGCCGCGGGCCAACAGTTCTCAGACACCAGGTCGGCCAGGCTCGCCCGGCTCGCCCAGCCGGTGGTTTCGAGCAGGGGGCGGGGATAAAACTCCGCCACGTGGCCCAGGCAGAGAATGGCCACGGGCTGGGCCCCGGCGGGCATCCGCAAGGCCAACCGCACCTGCTCGGGGTCAAAAATCGACACCCAGCCCATGCCGAGGCCTTCGGCGCGGGCGGCCAGCCACACGTTTTGGATGGCGCACGCCACCGAGGCCAGGTCCATTTCGGGCAGCGTGCGCCGGCCGAAAACGTGCGCCTCGCGCCCGTCCATGAGGGCGGCCACCAGCACCTCGCCGCATTCAAGCAAGCCTTCTACTTTCAGCTGCAAAAACGCGCTGGCCCGCTCGCCCAGGGCCCCGGCGGTGCGCAGCCGCTCCTGTTCCACTAGCTGGTGCAGGGTGCCCCGCAGGGCCGGGTCGGTGATGCGCAAAAAACGCCAGGGCTGCATAAACCCCACGCTTGGGGCCTGGTGGGCAGCTTGCAGCAGGCGGTGCAGCACTTCGGGGGCTACGGGGTCGGGCAGAAAATGGCGGATGTCGCGGCGCTCGGCTATCGCCCGGTACACGGCTTCAATCTCGGCGGGGCTGAAATGGTTCACGTAGGTTGGGCTGACGAAGGGGTGGGGAGCTGCCCGGCGCTGCCCGGCGCTGCCCGGGGCCGGGGCGAGCCCACGGCTCCGCCAGGCGGCCTTGCGCCAACAACAACGAGAGACAATGCCCCCGGCACGGCCGGAGGAGAGCGGGGGGGTGGGCATGGTACGACGCGCCTTTCTGCCGAAGGCCGGGACTGTAGGAAACAAACGGCAGGTCTTCTGACTTCCCCCGCTGCCCGACGACCTTCCCATCCGGAGCCGGACAGTGGTACTGTGTATCGGGTAGCTTTGGAGGGGGTTACAGCAGCGGAGACTGTCCCGGATTTTCACCGGATTCCCTTTTAAAGCCGCCCCGCACCGCGGAAGCGACTACCAATTGTTGGGACGAAGGTAGGGGATGAAGCCGCTTCGTGGACGGGCCAGGACCGGAGACGCCGTTAGCCGAGCCCCTGCACGCTTGCGGCCAGCGTGTAAATGCCAATTCCAATGGAGAAAATACCCACCGCGTAGTTGAGCCACTTGAGCGAGGGCTGCCACCGACTCGAAAACTGCGCCGTCGAAAAGGCGAACAGGCACCCATAAGTTGTCATAGAAACCAAAATGCCAGCACTTTGCAAAACGATAATCCACACTGCGGCCGTGGCATCGCGGGCCGCCAGGGCGAGGGCAATGGTGCAGGCCCCCCCGGTGCCGGCCAGCCCGTGCACCATGCCCACCCAAAACGAGCGGCTGAGCCCCGCCGGCGCTGGAGCCAGCGGGGCTGTTGGCGCGGGTAAAGGGGTTGCCTGGCGGAAGTTGCGCCGAATGGCCAGCACTCCCAGCCAAATCATGAGTGGCCCGATGGCCAGCTCCACCTGTGCCGCGATGTGGAGCGAGAGCGTCGATTTCAGCAGCAGAATGAGGCTGGCAAACACCACGAGCGTGAACGAGTGCCCCAACGCCCAGTGCGACGAGCGCCAAATGACGCGCCATAGTCGCCCCGTGCCCTTCTTTTGCTCGGTAGCCAGCACCGCCACGGCGGCCATGTGGTCGGGCTCGAAGGAGTGCTGGACTCCCAGCAAAAGGGAGTCAAGAAATAGCGGATTGAGCATGGGCGCAAAAGGGAAGTGTCGTTGTAAAATGCTAATTCAGGCTGAGCGGCAAATCCCGTGGTTGGCCCGCTCGTTTGCTGGGCGGGCCGGCGAAGAGTGGGCAAACTTACCAGCATACCGGTGGTAGCAACTCCGCTATGCGAATACCTTGCGCCAGCCAAACCCCCTGCCACCACCGCCGGCCACCAAATATTTGCTGATATAAAATACTTTTAATCAGTTAATTATTGTTGATAACGACTCCTCTTCCTTTCATATCACCATGCGCGAAATCAAACGCCAGCGGGTGCTCCGCACCGATGGCAAAGCCATCAACCTGGTGCAGCGCCGGGGCCACCTCTCGTACTGCCACAACGCCTGCTGCTGCGGGCGCGTGGACCGGGGCTACGCGGCCGTGCCCGTGGATTTGTACAAAAGCGAGTGGCTGCGCCGCAAGCTGCGCAACACCGTGCACATGAC
>JAYULN010000079.1:0-6422 GCA_043763525.1 Hymenobacter sp. | reverse complement strand
GGTAGCGGGCCGTGTCCAGAATGCCGGCCATGCCGAACACCTTTTCGCGGGGCAGCTTGGCCGTGAGGTGGGCCTGGTAGGTCATCACGTCGAGCGGGTTGCTCACGATGATGATAATGGCGTTGGGGGAATGGGCCACCACCTGCTCGGTCACCGACTTCACGATGCCGGCGTTCACCGAAATCAGGTCGTCGCGGGTCATGCCGGGCTTGCGGGGCATGCCCGAGGTAATCACCACCACATCGGAACCGGCCGTGCGGGCGTAGTCGTTGGTTACGCCCACGGTGCGCGAGTCGTAGCCGAGAATCGGGGCTTTCTGCCAGATGTCGAGGGCTTTGCCTTCAGCAACGCCTTCCTTGATGTCGACCAGCACAATTTCGTTGGCAATTTCACGGGTGGCGAGCACATCGGCGCAGGTTGCGCCCACGTTGCCGGCTCCGACTACGGTAACTTTCATAAAGGGAGGGTTGAGTTTGGGGGGATGAGGCCGCAAAAGTACGGACGGCAGCGCAAGAACGTGTGCCCCGAAATTTCATTTCGGCCCGCCGAACCATTCGCCGGTAAGTTGTTCTGGCGGGCCGAAATGAAATTTCGGGGTATCGGTTCTACAGCCGCTGCACCGTGAGCACCCGCTCGGTCGTCTCTTCCACTTTAAACCGGTCATCGACGCGCCAGCCGACCACCCAGCAGATTTTGCCATCGGCCGAAGTCAGTACGCGCACGTCGTCTTTCAGGTTGAGCGGTACTTTCTGGTCGATTAGGAAATCGCTGAGCAGCTTTTTGCCTTTCAGGCCCAGCGGCATAAACCAGTCGCCTTCCTGCCATTTGCGCAGCGTGAGCGGAAATTTAATTTTATCGGCATCGAGGGCGGCGGTGCTTTTCGAGCGTGGGATGATGAAGTGCCGGGCATCGTCGTGCAACTCGGCTTTCAGGCGCATGCCGTCGGCCAGCAGGTCGGTTTGGCCGGCGGTGAGCTGAAAGGTGCCGAACTGCGTGAGCCGGCGCGGGGTGATGACCAGGTTTTCGCGGTCTTTCACCAGGCGGTGGGTGGGCGAGTCGAAGCGCCGGCCCGACTCGCCGGGGAAGGCGGCCACAATGTCCTTCACCACCAGCCAGGCAAAGCCGAAGGGCCGCAGAATTTCGTGCAGCACCAGGGCCGTGGCGGCGGTTTTTTGCAGCAGAGCGATGTTGAGGTAGGTTACCTCGGCCTCGTCGCGGCGGGCCTGGGCGGCGGTGTCGGCCACGTAGCGGCGCACAATTTCTTCGGCCCCGCCCACGCGCTCGGCGGTGCCGTGCATGGTTTGGTCGAGGTTGGGGTTGATTTCGCGCAGCACGGGCAGCACCTCGTGGCGCAGCAGGTTGCGCTGGTACACGGGGCTGTCGTTGCTGGCATCTTCGCGCCAGCGCAGGCCGCGCTCCACCAGGTAGTCGTGCAGGTCGTCGCGGCCCAAGCCCAGCAGCGGGCGGATGATGTGGCCGTTTTTTACCTGAATGCCGTGTAGGCCGGCCAGCCCGGTGCCGTGGGTGAGGTTGAGAATCATGGTTTCGGCCTCGTCGCGCTGGTGGTGGGCCGTGGCGATGTAGGCCAAATCCTGCGACTGGCGCACCTGCTCGAACCAGCGGTAGCGCAGGGAGCGGGCCGCCATCTGGGTCGAGATGCCTTCCTGCCCGGCAAACTCCTTGGTCTGAAAAAACTCGGCGAAGTAGGGGAGGCCGTACTGCTTGGCCAGCTTGCGCACAAACTGCTCGTCGGCATCGGCCTCTTCGCCGCGCAGGCCGAAGTGGCAGTGCGCCACGGCCACCTGCACCCCCAGGCGGTGCAGCATATCGAGCAGTACCACCGAATCCAGCCCGCCGCTCACGGCAACCAGAATGGGGTCGTTTTCGATGGAGAAAAGAGCGTGTTCTTCGATGAAGCGGCGAACGGAGTCAAGCATAATATACGGAGTGCGCCAAAGGACCGGCAGACACTACGATGCAAAGATGGCCGTTAGCGCGGGCCCGGTCCGTACCTTTGAGCACCTGATGGCCCCATTACGCGTCTTTTTTCTCTTTTTGCTCCTGGTGCCGCTGCTTGGGCGGGCCCAACGCCAGGCCCTGCCGCCGAGCATGGGCATTCCGGCCACCGCGCCCGCACGGCCCCAGCCAGCGCCAGCGCAGCAGCCTAAGCGGTCCGTGGCGCGTCCAGTTGCGCCGCGCCCACCCATCACCACTCCACCCAAGGGTAAAGGCTCACCCATCAAGCTGTTGACTGCTGGTGCGCTGGTCGGGGGCGATTTCAACGGTGTGAAGATTCGCAAGCTGCTGGGCAACGTCAGCTTTCAGCAGGACGACACGTTTCTCTACTGCGACTCGGCCTACCAGTACCTCGACCGCAACCAGGTGGAGGCGTACAGCAATGTGCGCGTGCTGCAAAGCGACACCATGACCATTACCGGCGACCGGGGGTTTTACGATGGCGAAAAGCGCACTGCCCGCATGACCGGTAACGTGGTGATGCGCGACCCGCGCATGACCCTGACCACGCCCAGCCTCGACTACGACCTGAACCGCAAAACGGCTGCCTACACCGAAACCGGCCACCTCACCGACCCCCAAAACACCCTCGACAGCCAGCAGGGCTTCTACGATACCAATTCCAAAGTATTCGTGTTCAAGCGCAACGTCCACCTCGTTACGCCCGATTCGGAGCTGAACAACGACACGCTGCGCTACAACACGGTCAGCAAAATAGCCACCTTCAACGGCCCCACGCGCATCAAGGGCAAGCAGGGGAATTTGTATGCCGAGGGCGGCACCTACAACACCATCACGCGGGTTTCCAACTTCAAGAAAAACGCCAAAATCGACACGCCCAACTACCTGCTGGGCGGCGACCGGCTGGTGTACGATGAGGTGAAGCTCTACGGCGTGGCCAACGGGCACGTCTCGCTGATTTCCAAAAAGGATAACCTCACCCTGCGCGGCGATGCCGGCAAGTACTGGCGCGGCCTGGGCCGCACCAAGCTCTACGGCGGTCGGCCGGTGGTCCGCAACATTGGCAGCCAGAAAGACACGCTCTACATGGCCGCCGACACGCTGGTGAGCATTGAGGCGCGGCCCGGCCAAACCACTACCCGCACCGTGCTGTATGCCTACCCCAGGGTGCAGATTTTTCGGGGCAACCTCCAGGGTATCTGCGACTCGCTGACCTACGACCGGCAGGACAGCATCATCTACCTCAACCGCGACCCCGTGCTGTGGCAGGCCAAAAACCAGCTCACGGCCGACTCCATTCAGATTCGCTCGAAGCGCGGCCAGGTTGATGAGATGCGGCTGAATGCCAATGCGTTAGCCATTAGTCAGGACACCCTGCTGAATTTTAACCAGACCAAGGGCCGCAATATGCTGGCCTATTTCCGGGCCAACAAGCTGCGGCGCGTGGATGTGTTGGGCAACGCCGAAAGCATCTTTTACGCCCTCGACAACGATACCGCCACCACGGGCATGAACCGTGTGCTATCGGCCAACATGCGCCTGCTGTTCATCGAGAGCAAGCTGAATAAAATTACCGTTCTCTCCAACCCCGAAGCTCGGTTCATCCCGCCCCACGAGCTCAAGCCCGACGAAGAGCGCCTCAAGGGTTTCCGGTGGCGCGCCAAGGAACGGCCGACCCGCCGCCAGGTGTTGGGCAAGCAGTTCGACGACCGACCCAAAAAGCGCAAGGTGTTGAGAAAGAAGGGTGGGCGAACTACTGTCCGCAATACCAAAACGGAAGCCACTCCGAAAAAAACGCCTGCCAAAACCACCAAGCCGCCGCATATTCCCAAGCCTTCGCCGGCCAAGCCAGCGGCGGCCGCAGCGCCGCCCAAACTGCCGGCAGCCGCTTCCAATCCGCGCCGCTAGCTGCAACCTTTTACCGCCGGTCGGCGCTCTTGCTGCCGACGGGCCGGTGCGCCGCAATTACCAGTTTGCCTTCGCCGGCTCAAATCGTTACCTTTGCACCCCATATGCCGATTTCCCGCCTCACGGTTCTGTTTCTGCTCGTTAGTACGCTCATTTTGGGCTCCTGCGCCAGCGGTTACCAGCGCCTGCTGAAAAGCACCGACGTTAACAAGAAGTACGAAGCCGCCGTCAAGTATTACGACAAGGGCGATTTTTTCCGCGCAGGCGCCCTGCTCGAAGACCTGATCCCGCTGCTGAAAGGCCGGCCCGAGGCCGAAAAGGCCCAGTTCTACTTCGCCAATACGAACTACAAGCAGAAGAACTTCGTGCTGAGTGCGTTCTACTTCAAGTCGTTCACCGATACGTACCCCAACTCCCAATACGCGGAAGAGGCCTCGTATCTGCACGCCAAGTCGCTGTTTCTCGACTCGCCGGGCTTCGAGCTCGACCAGACCAACACGGTATCGGCTCTCGAATCCATTCAGGACTTCCTGAACCGCTACCCCGATAGTAAATTCAAGGCGGAGACCGAGAATATGTCGCAGGAACTTCAGAAGAAGCTGGAGAACAAGGCCTTTGAAAGTGCCAAGCTGTATTACCAGCTGCGCTACAACCAAGCGGCCGTGGTGGCCCTCACCAATTTTCAACTTCAGTTTCCGGCTTCGGCCTATGCCGAGCAAGCCGCTTTTTTGCGCCTGAGCGCCCAGTACGCCTGGTCCCAGGAAAGCATCGAATCGAAGCAGCGCGAGCGGTTTCTGGAGGCCGTGGGTTTCTACCAGCAATTTATCGACGCTTACCCCAAAAGCAGAAACCTAAAAGCCGCACAGGACATGTACGACATCAGCCAGGCCCAAATTGCCAAGCTGAAAGTCACGCCCGCCTCGGCTGCTAACTAATTTTAGTTGTCTGTTGCTATTTGTTGGTTGTTCGTTTTTCAACCAACCCGCATCCGCCCGCCAGAAGCTGACAACTGACAACCAACAACTAGCAACTAATAATCAAGCCCATGAAACCTAATCCCAACACCCCGTCGAGCTCCATCATCACGCGCAACGTGGCCGACATCACCGGCGACAACGGCAACGTGTACGAGGCCATCGCCGTGATTTCGAAGCGCGCCAACCAGCTGTCGATTAAGCTGAAGGAAGAGTTGAACGACCGCCTGGCCGAGTTCGCCTCCACAGTTGATAACCTGGAGGAAGTGTTTGAGAACCGCGAGCAAATCGAGGTTTCCAAGCAGTACGAGCGCATGCCCAAGCCCACCAGCCTGGCCATCGAGGAGTTTTTGCAGGGCAAAATTCAGTACACCACGCCCGCCCCGGAAGAAGTACCCGTGCCCCGCGAGTTGTTCTAAGGTCGTATTCGCCTACTATTAGGATAAATCAGAACGTCATGCTGAGCTTGCCGAAGCATCTCTACCGCAGCAGTAATCAATTACTATTGCGGTAGAGACGCTTCGGCAAGCTCAGCATGACGTTCTGCGTATTTGCAGATAGCAACCCAACTAAAACGCATTCCGATGCCCGCTGCCAGCAGCTCGCAACTCACCACTCCGCTCGCTGGCCGTCGCATTTTGCTAGGCGTTAGCGGCAGTATTGCCGCCTATAAATCGGCCATTCTCACGCGCCTACTCGTGAAAGCCGGGGCCGAGGTGCAGGTAATCCTCACCGAAGCGGCCGCTGCTTTCGTCACGCCCCTCACGCTGGGTACTCTTTCCAAAAAGCCCGTTCTGACGGGCTTTTTGCGTGATGCCGCCGCCGGCGAATGGCACAACCACGTCGAGCTGGGCCTGTGGGCCGACGCGTTGCTGATTGCGCCCGCCAGCGCCAACACCATCGGGCAGCTGGCCAACGGCTTGTGCCCCAACTTACTGTGCGCCGTGTATTTGTCGGCCCGCTGCCCGGTATTTCTGGCCCCGGCGATGGACATTGATATGTTTGCCCATCCAGCCGTAACGCAGAATCTGGCGCGGCTACGCTCGTTCGGCAACTACATATTCGACTCGCCCAGCGGCGAGCTGGCGAGTGGGCTGAATGGACCAGGGCGTATGCTGGAGCCGGAAGATATTGTGGCGGAGTTGACGCTTCGCTTAATGAAGAATGAGGGGTGAAAAACTAGCGATAATTGCAAAGCAGGTAATTCTTTTCTCTTGATTTTTCATTCTCTTCTCTCAATTTGACCTTGGAGATGCGGTTGATGAATTTGCGACATATTTTGTATGTGAAAAACTGGGCAACTTATCATGCGATAAACGGCTATTCAAGGGCTTGTTTTTTTGACTATTTCTAACGGCACCAATCGAGAGCTAACTCATTAGGTGAGACAATAAAAGTGCGTACGGACAAGAGGTATTATGATGAAATTGAAAAAACATAAAATATGGGTTAGTGTATCAATATTCATTTTTTGGATGTTGTATTCACAAATATCTGCATATGTGAAAGATGAGATTATTATGAGAAAAGGCGTGACTTTGAAAGCTGGAACTACACATACCA
>JAYULN010000078.1:0-2624 GCA_043763525.1 Hymenobacter sp. | reverse complement strand
CCCGAAACCTTTGAAGCGGGCCGCAAAGGGGCTTACGAGGAAGCCGATGAGCCCCTGGCCACCGGCCCCTGGCACTTCCAGGATGCCCTCATCGGCAGTAGCCCGCAAGACCATAAAAGCGGCGACCATGCCGCTCGCCTGCGCAACCTGGGGCGTATTTCGATGCGCTTCGATGCCGCCGCCGGGGTGCGCCGCATCACCATTTCGGCTACCGCCTATGGCACCGACGGCCCCAGCACCTGGGAGCTGTGGCTGAGCCGCGACGGTGGCCGCACCTTCGCCCGTACCGGCGCACCCGTCGTCACCAGCGGCCCCGTGCTCACGCCCCACACCTTTGCCGGAGTAGCCACCGAGCCGCTGCGCCTGGAAATTCGCAAAACCAGCGGCCCCAAAAACCGGCTCGACATCGACGACATTACCCTTGAAACCGCCAGCGGCCCGGCCGTGGCCGTGGGCGGTGGTGTTACGGGTGGCTATTTCGAGAATCGGAATCAGCCGCAGCCCAATCAGCCCACCGCCCTGGCACCACCCTATCCGGCCGGCACCGGCACGGGCGTAGCCCAGGACCCCAACGATGCAAACCTGGCCCTGGGCAACCCCAGCGGCGCTACTTCCGACCCCAATAACGCCAACAACTACCTACTCGTCCATCCCGAATTCAGCATCGGCTACAATGCCGCGCGCGGCATTCCTACCTGGGTGAGCTGGCACCTCGACCGCGCCGACCTCGGCCAAGCCCCCCGCCAGAACAACTTCCGGCCCGATGCCGCCCTGCCCCGGCAGTTCTACTCGGTTACGCCCGCCAGCTACGCCCGCTCCGGCTTCGACAAGGGCCACAACTGCCCCAGCGGCGACCGCACCGCCGACCTCGACGCCAACTCGGCCACTTTCCTCATGACCAACATGGTGCCCCAGGCCCCGCACAACAACCAGCAAACCTGGGCCCACCTCGAAGAATACGGTCGCAGCCAAGTGCAGCGCGGCCAGGAAATCTACGTGATAATGGGCAGCTACGGCAAAGGCGGCACCGGCAAAAATGGCTTCTTCACCACCATCGACCAGGGCCGCGTCACCGTGCCGGCCCGCATCTGGAAAGTCATGGTCATATTACCCGATGGCCTCAACGACCTGCAGCGCATTGCCACCGGCCCCGACGTGCGCGTGCTGGCCATCGACACGCCCAACGACGACAACACCGTAAGCCCCGACTGGCGGCAATACCTGACTTCGGTGGATAAAATCGAAGCCGCCACGGGTTTGGATTTGCTAAGTGCCCTGCCCCGCGACGTGCAGGCCCGCCTGCAACAGCTGGTCGACTCCGGCCGCGCCCAGTAGCCCAGTATCGTGGAGACGCTGCGAGTCCGCGCGTCTGTGCGTCGTTCACGCGCGGACCCGCAGCGTCCACGCTACTTCGCAGCCAGAAACCGGCTTACCTCCCGCACATATTTATCTCCAAACGCCGCCTCACTCAGCACCGGCATTCCCTGCAAATGCCCGCCCTCGAAGGCCAGTACCTGCCGGCGCTGCCGCCGCCGGGCCATCCGCGCCACGGCCACCGAGTCGGCCAGGGTCGTATGCTTGTCGGCGGTGCCAACAATCAGCAGCCACGGGCACCGGATGCGGGGCGCATACTGCCCGTAGTCGGCTGCCTCGGCGGGCAAGCTCACCACCTTCTGCCGGCTTTGCAGCTGATAAGCCACCAGCCGCTGCGGGCTCGCCACGTAGCCTTCCGATATGAAGAAATCGCACCGCGCCGTAGCCGCTACTTCGCTGCCCATGATGGTGCCCATCGAAAAGGCGATGATGCCCGTCCGGCTGCGTGGGAAGCGCCGCCGCGCATCGGCCAGCGCCGCACCCAGGTCCACCGAAAATTCGTGGTAGTACAGGCGCTGCTCATCAGTGGGAAAGTCCGCGCTGTGGCCAAAACCGCGGTAGTCGAATAAATACACCCGGTAGCCGGCCGCTGATAATGCCTGCGCCTGATTGAGCTCATTCGACATATTTCCGAAGTCGCCGTAGGCTACCACCATTGTGGTGTGCTGGTCGGGCACATTGGCGGCTGGCTCAATGAGCCAGCCGGTCAATTGCACCTGGTCGGGGGTGGTGAGGGCCACGGTTTGGTATTTCAACCCCCGGGAGTCGGGCGTGGCCACCCAGATTTTGCTGGGCTTGAGAGCCCAAACGGTGACGGTTTGCAGCAGCAGCAACCCCAGTAGTAGCAGACGATTCATAAAATCAAGGAGGAAGTAAAGCGGAAAATCCTCCGCCATATACAACCGCTACCGCCAGGCGTTGCATCAGAGTTTAGCAGTTCCCATCAGCAGCGGGTGGCTCAGGTTTCCGTCAGCACCGTTTTGAAGCCGGCCAGCCGGCCGTCCATCATCCGGCCCAGGGCGTAGGCGTGAATCTGCGGGCCGCCGCCCACGCGGTACACTTGCACCCCGTCCATGTCCTGCTTCATAAACATTTGCAGGGCCTTGTAGCGGTTCGAGAGCGCTACATCATTGAGCACGCCATCGTCGGCGGTGTGGTTGCGCAGGAACTGGGTAAGCTCCAGGGTTTCTACTTTGGCGGCGGCCGGCTCGCCGAGCAGCTTGAGAAGCGCGGGGTTGCTCAATTCGCCG
>JAYULN010000077.1:0-6456 GCA_043763525.1 Hymenobacter sp. | reverse complement strand
ACGATGCGCAGGGGGTAAACGCCAAAAGAGGAACCCTGCTTGCTAAAAAGCTCTTCGATGAGCTTCTTGCGGCACAGGTGTTCCTCTTTCGGGAAGGTATGGCGCCGGGTGAGCGGCGCGGTCCCGGTAACCTCACCCCCCGGCCCCCTCTCCTCAGGAGAGGGGGAGCCAGGCGATTGTGGTTCTTGCATGTTAGTTGGGCTGGTAGCTATCAGCTTTCAGCTAATAGCCTCACGGCTAGCGCTTGTGCTTGCCTTCGTCGGATACGGTGAGGCGCTTGCGGCCTTTGGCACGACGGCGGGCCAGCACGTTGCGGCCGTTAGCGGTTTCCATGCGGAGACGGAAGCCGTGCTTGTTCACACGCTTGCGCTTCGAGGGCTGATAGGTACGTTTCATATCAAAGAATCTAAAAAGACGAGTTTCGAGTTGGGCCGGCAAAGATACGGGCTTATGCTGGAAAAGGCAAGGGCCTCAGCCACTTTTAGTACTGCCACGTTAGCCGGCAGTAGCTTTAGCCACTTTTTAACCCGTTTTGGCGATGATTCACTACCACGTTTCCTACGAAAACCCGCTCACGTTCTACCTGCAAATCCAGCTTACGCTGGACGTAGCGGCTGATGCCACCGCGCCGCTGGAGCTGCAACTGCCCGCCTGGCGGCCCGGCCGCTACGAGCTGCAAAACTTCGCCCAGAAGCTGCAAAAGGTCGTCATCGACGATGCCAGCACCGGCGAGCCCCTCCCCTACCGCAAGCTCACCAAAGACCGGTGGGAGGTGGCCAACGTGGCTGGCTGCACCGTGCGGGTGCGCTACAATTTCTATGCTCATCAGATGGATGCCGGCGGTTCCTGGCTCGATGAGACCCAACTGTACCTGAACCCCGTGCAGGCGCTGATGTACGCCGAAGGTCGGCAGCAGGAAGCCTGTGAGCTGACGCTGGCCCTGCCGGACGGCTGGCAGGTGGCCTGTGGGCTGCCGCAAACTGCGCCGAATGTATTGGCCGCATCGGATTTCGACCACCTGGCCGACTCGCCGCTCATCGCCAGTCCCACGCTTACACACCAGCAGTACGAGGCCGGCGGGGTGCCGTTCCATGTGTGGGTGCAGGGCGAGGCGCTGGTGAGCTGGCCGCAGCTGCTGGCCGATTTCAAGGCGTTTTCGGAAGAGCAGCTGACGTTGTTCGGCGGCTTTCCGGTGGCCGATTACCATTTCCTGAACCAGTTCCTGCCCTACAAGCACTACCACGGCGTGGAGCACAACAACTCCACGGTCATCACGCTGGGGCCGGCCGAGCTGATTATGCGCGCGGGCCTCTACAAGGAATTACTGGGCGTGAGCTGCCACGAGCTGTTTCACACCTGGAACATCAAGAGCATCCGGCCCGCCGAGATGCAGCCCTACGACTACAGCCGCGAGAACTATTTCCGCACCTGCTTCATCGCCGAAGGCATCACGACGTACTACGGCGAGTACCTGCTGGCCCGCAGCCACGTACGCACGCCGGCGCAGTATTTTGAGGAGCTGAATACCGTACTGCGCAAACATTTTGAAGATGCCGGCGGCGAAAATTGCTCGCTGGCCGACGCCTCAATGGACCTCTGGCTGGACGGCTACAAGCCCGGCGTGCCCGACCGCAAGGTTTCGGTGTACCACAAAGGCGCCCTAGCGGCCCTGATTCTGGACCTCACGCTACGGCAGCTTTCCGGCCATGCCCGCAGCCTCGACGACGTGATGCGGCGGCTGTACGAAGAGTTCGGCAAAACCGGCATCGGATACACCGAGGCCGACTACGTGCGGATTGTGAACGAAGTAGCTGGACGCGACATGCACGCCTATTTCGACAAATTCATCTACGGCACCGCGCCGCTGGCCGAGCCGCTCGATAAGGTGCTGCACACTGTGGGCTGCCAGCTGCTGGTGGGCGAAAACGCCTCGGCTTCGGAGGGAATTTTCGGTTTCCGCACGGTGGTGAAAAACGAGCGGACGGAGGTAAGCGCCATCTGGCCCGGCTCGCCGGCCGCCAAGGCCCTGACCGTGGACGATGAAATAGTGGCCGTGAACGGCCGGCGGGTAGACATGAACCTGCAAACGCTGCTCAGTAGCGGCGCACCGACCTACGAGGTGAGCGTGTTCCGCCAGAACCGGCTGCTGACCGTATTGCTGGCCACCACGCCGGGCACCAGCTTCGGGCAGCGCTATGCGGTGGAGAAACTGGAGAAGGCCGATGCCGCGCAGCAGCACGGGTTCCGGCAGTGGCTGGGCTGGGAGTTTTGAGGTACCGCGAAGACATAGAAAAGCCCCGCTGGAATATCATCCAGCGGGGCTTTTCTATGCGATAGCCAGAATGGCGGGCGGTTTAGTGCTTGGAGTCGCCGCCTTTGCCAACTTTGCCTTTATCGACCGACATGGGCTTGTTACCCTGCGGGTTATTGCGAATGTTATTCACGCCCTTGCCGGCGCTGTTGCCGTCGGTGGTGTTGCCGTGGGCCGATACGTTGGTCGTATTCGGAGATTGCACCTGGGTGCTCTTCCGCTTGGTGTTGGCCGCCGGGTTGACGGACGTTTTATCGTTCTGCAGGTCGGTGTCTTTCTTAGCGAGTCCCATGGCGTTACAAGGTTAAGTGGACGATAGAAAGGTGTACCCATCTGCCGCCAAAAGGTTGCGGCCCGAAGCAACGCGCCAATACGCATTTCTTCGGGCCGCAACTGCTGACCGCCAATGCAGTGGCAGCCGAATGGGTGGCGCGGGGCGCTACGCGGGTACGTTGGCTAAGGCCGAATTCGGCACCACCTTCACGAGCTCAGCAAACTGGGCTTCGCGGGCTTCTATTTCTTCGGCCGACAGGTTGAGCAGGCGCTCGGTGCCGAACTTCTCAACGCAGAACGAGGCCATGGCTGAGCCGTGAATAACGGCGCGCTTCATGTTTTCGAAGCTGATGTCGTCCGTCGCGGCCAAGTGGCCGATGAAGCCACCCGCGAACGTGTCGCCGGCACCGGTCGGGTCGAACACTTCTTCCAGGGGCAAGGCCGGGGCGTAGAAAATTTTATTTTTGTGGAAGAGCAGCGCGCCGTGTTCGCCCTTCTTGATGATGAGGAATTTCGGCCCCATGCCCATTATTTTCTTGGCGGCTTTCACCAGCGAGTACTCGCCCGAGAGCTGGCGGGCTTCTTCGTCGTTGATGCTGAGCACGTCAACCATTTCGATGGTCGCGACGAGGTCTTCCATGGCAATGTCCATCCAGAAATTCATCGTGTCCATCACAATCAGCTTGGGCCGGTTCACGAGGCGCTGAATGACGAGGCGCTGCACCTGCGGAGCCAGGTTGCCCAGCATCAGGTACTTGCAGTCCTGGTAAGCATCCGGGATGATGGGGTCGAAATCGGCCAGCACGTTCAGCTCGGTCACGAGGGTTTCGCGCGAGTTGAGGTCTTTCGAGTAGATGCCCGACCAGAAAAACGACTTCTCGCCCTCCTTGATTTGCAGGCCTTCCACGTCCACGCCGTGCTCTTCGAGCAGCAGAATGTCGGACTGCGGAAAGTCGTCGCCCACCACGGCCACCAGCTTCACCGGCTTCAGCGAGTAGGAGGCCGAAAGGCTGATGTAGGTGGCCGCGCCACCGATGATTTTGTCGGTTTTGCCGAAAGGCGTTTCCAGGGCATCGAAAGCGACGCTACCGATAACGAGCAGACTCATTTGTGCGGGTTTAGGTGAGCAGTTAATGGAGTAACAGTGAGCAAGCAACAAAAAAGTCCCCGGAAAATTCTCCGGGGACTTTTTTTCGAGGGTAAATAATGGGGCTCGAACCCACGACCTCCGGAATCACAATCCGGCGCTCTAACCAGCTGAGCTATATCTACCGTGTTGGTTTTGGTGGTGCAAAGATAGGCAGCGAAGCGGGATTGGGCAAAAAAAGTTCGGGGGATTCCTTCCAGCGGGCATCAAGAACGTCATGCAGAGCGCAGCGAAGCATCTTGCCCGCAGTCACTACTCACTGACTCTGCAACGATTGAGTTAGTGGCGGCGGGCAAGATGCTTCGCTGCGCTCTGCATGACGTTCTTTCAGAATTTGGGTAGCGGCCGACTGAAAAGCCCGACCTTTGCGACATGGAACCCAATACCACCCCGTCGTTCAACGATTTCAAGCTCAACAAACAACTTCTTTCCGCAGTAGCTAGTGCCGGCTTCACCGAGCCCACGCCGGTGCAGGTGCAAACCATCCCGCTATTGCTGGCCGGACACGACGTGCTGGGCATTGCCCAAACCGGAACCGGCAAAACAGCTGCCTTCGGCCTACCGCTGCTCATGAAGGTGAAATACGCCCAGGGCGTGAATCCCCGGGCGCTGGTGCTGGCCCCCACCCGCGAGCTGGCCATGCAGATTGAAACCCACCTGAAGGCGCTGGCCGTGAACACCGACCTGCGCATTTTCGCCATTTACGGCGGCCTGGGACCGAAAACCCAGATTGAAACCATTGCCCAAGGCCTCGATGTGCTGGTGGCCACGCCAGGCCGGCTGATGGAGATTTACCTGAAGGGCGCGTTGCGCCTGACCGACCTAAAAACCTTCGTGATGGACGAAGCCGACAAGATGATGGACATGGGCTTCATGCCTCAGATTCGGCGCATTCTGGAGATTATTCCGCGTAAGCGCCAGAACGCCCTGTTTTCGGCCACTATGCCGGAGCGGGTGACAGTGCTGAGCGAAGAATTTCTGGAGTTTCCGGTGCGGGTGGAGGTGAGCCCGCCGGCCAAAACGGCCTCGACGGTTTCGCAGGTGCTGTACGAAGCTCCCAACCTGCTTACCAAAATCAATCTGCTGCACTTTCTGCTGCACCGCGACATTGAGGTGATGACGCGGGTGCTGCTCTTCTGCCGCACCAAGCAGCACGCCGACCAGGTGGCCCACTTCCTGGAGCGCAAGGCCCCGGCGGGCGAGGTGCGCGTAATTCATGGCAACAAGGGCCAGAACGCGCGCATGAACAGCATGGATTCCTTCAAAGCGGGCGAAGTGCGCTACATGGTGGCAACCGACGTGGCCGCGCGCGGCATCGACGTGCCGCAGGTGACGCACGTTATCAACTTCGACGTGCCGATTGTGCATGACGACTACGTGCATCGCATTGGCCGCACCGGCCGGGCCCAGCACATCGGGGCGGCCATCACCTTCGCCAACGAGGCGGAAATGGTGCATATCGGCGAGATTGAGCTCCTTATTAACCAGAAAATTGAGGTACTGCCGCTGCCCGAAGAAGTGACGGTGGAAGAAACGCCTTTCGAGGAGCAGCAGAAAATGGGCCGCGAGCTTGACGAGCGCCGCAAAAAGCTGGACCCGACCTTCCAGGGCGCGTTCCACGAGAAAAAGGAGTGGATTAAACCCGGCGTAACCATTGACAAACGCACCGGCAAGGCCTTCGCCGAAGGCAAGAAAAAGAGCACCAAAGGCTCCAAAGCTAACGTGGGCAAAAAAGGTGGCTCGAACCCCGGCGTAAAGGCCTTGAAGCGGCGCGGACGGTAATAATGGTGAGATGGTGAGTTTGATGTTCAAACAGCGCTAACGGCGCATTCAGAACATCAAACTCACCATCTCACCGCTAATGCCCGTGGTGTAGCATGTGCCCGAAGCGGATGCTGGCAAACGTGAGGGCGCAGCCCCAGAACAGGGCGCTCCAGAGCATGTGGAGCAGGATGCGGTGCCGGGGAACCCCCAGCAGCGTAGCGATGACCGTGCCGCCGATGGGCGACAGCAGTATCGGCGTGAGAAAGGCAATGCCGCCCATGCCAAACTTGCGGAACACCTTGATAATGTTGCGCGAGCGTTTCGTGAAGATGGGCTCGCGACGCAGGCGGCGCTGCTTCTGGCGGTGTTGCATCCACACGCGCCCGATGCCGGAAAAGATGAATACGCTCGTCATCATGCCGCCCACGGTGAGGCCCAGCGTGGGCCAGAAGTGCAGCCCCATGGACGTACCGGCCAACGGACCACCCAAAAACTTGACCGTGCTCAACAAGAACACGGACGCGCATTTAACGGCGGGGTGAAGCACTACAGGAATCGAAAGGCAAGCGGTGGGCGAAGGAAACAACGCAGAGTGGGCGCGTAGCAAAGATACCCCGTTTAGGAAGCCAGGGTTCCATGGGGGGGGTAGCGGGCGATGTAGCGTGGCCTTTGAAAGTCCGCGCTTGGGTTGTTCAGGCGCGGACTCTCAAAGGCCACGCTACCCTACAGCTTGCTGCCGTAGGAGAGGTCGCCGGCATCGCCCAGGCCGGGGATGATGTAGGCGTGCTCGTTCAGGCGCTCGTCGATGGCGGCTACCCAGAGCGTGGCCTCGGGGATTTCGCGGGCCACGTAGGCCAGGCCTTCGGGCGAGGCGATGACGGCCGCAATGTGCACCTGGCGCGGCATGCCGAAGCGCAGCATGGCCCGGTAGGTTTGCACGAGGCTTTTGCCGGTGGCTAGC
>JAYULN010000076.1:0-2631 GCA_043763525.1 Hymenobacter sp. | reverse complement strand
CGTTCTCGGCGCTGGTCACGAACGTGATGTCCATGCCCGAGATGCCTTTGATTTTGTCAATCGAGATTTCGGGGAAGATGATTTGCTCCTTCACGCCGAGCGTGTAGTTGCCACGACCATCGAAACCCTTGTCGTTGATGCCTTTGAAGTCACGTACGCGGGGCAGGGCCACCGTCAGCAGACGGTCCATGAACTCGTACATTTTCTCGCCGCGCAGCGTCACTTTCGCACCGATAGGCATGCCTTCGCGGAGCTTAAAGTTCGACACCGATTTCTTGGCGATGGTGGCAATGGCTTTCTGACCGGTGATAACCGTCAGCTCTTCCACGCCGTTGTCGACCAATTTCTTGTCAGCTACCGCTGCGCCAATGCCGCGGTTGATGCAGATTTTGGTGACACGAGGTACCTGCATAATGCTCTTGAACTGGAATTTCTCCTGGAGCGCGGGTACGATGTCTTTGTTATAAATGTCTTTGAGACGGGCCATGATGAAGGGGGCTGCTTAAGCCGTTTTCTTGGCAGTGGCGCGCTTGGCCTTGGCAGGAGCGGCAGCGGGGGCTGCAGCAGCTGCGGCGCCTTTACGCACACGCTCACCAGTGGTGGGGTTGATTGCCTGCACGTTGCTCACGTGCATGGGCGCCTCCATCTTGGTGATGCCGCCCTGGGGCGATTTGGCGCTCGGCTTGTTGTGTTTCGTCACCAGGTTCAACCCTTCAACGGTTACGCGCTGGGTTACCCGGTTTACCGACTTGATAACGCCGGTTTTGCCACGCTCGTCGCCAGCAATCACCTTCACGGTATCGCCCGACTTTACGTGCAGCTGCACGGGGTCTGCTTTTCTGATAGCCATGGCTTAGAGTACTTCGGGGGCTAGGGATACGATTTTCATGAACTGACGCTCACGCAGCTCACGGGCCACTGGGCCGAAGATGCGCGTGCCGCGGGGCTCGTCGTTGTTGTTGAGCAACACGGCAGCGTTATCGTCGAAACGGATGTACGAACCGTCTTTGCGGCGTACTTCTTTCTTCACACGTACTACTACGGCCTTGCTCACGGTGCCTTTCTTGGCGTTGCCCGAAGGGATAGCCGACTTGATGGCTACCACAATCTTGTCGCCAACGCTGGCGTATTTCTTGCCCGTGCCACCCAAAACGCGGATGCAGAGGACTTCCTTGGCGCCGCTATTGTCGGCCACCGTCAGGCGGGATTCTTGCTGTATCATCGAATTAGATTATTTAGCGCGTTCAATAATTTCCACCAGGCGCCACCGCTTGGTTTTGCTCAGCGGGCGGGTGCTCATGATGAGGACCGTGTCGCCTTCGCCGCACTCGTTTTTCTCGTCGTGGGCGTGGAATTTCGTGGTTTTGGTCACGAACTTGCCGTACTTGGGGTGCTTCTGTTTCTGCACCACAGCCACGGTGATGGACTTGTCCATCTTCGAGCTCGTTACCTTGCCGGTGATTTCCTTGCGCATGTTGCGCGATTCTTCAGTTACGGCCTGGTCTTGGGTTGTTACGTCGGTTGCCATCGGAATTAAGCGGGGTTAGAGGCCTGCTCGTTGTTCCGACGAGTCTGCTCGGTGAGCAAGCGGGCGACGTTTTTACGGTTGGCCTTGAGGCGGGCGGGGTTTTCCAGGGGCGAAATCGCATGAGCGAAACGCAGCTGCTGGCCCGTAGCCTGCTCGGTTTTGATTTGCTCTTTCAGCGCGTCGGCGGAAAGGCCTTTGTTGTCGGTCTTGTTCTTCATGACTTAGGCGGCGTCCGTGTAGTCGCGGCGAACCACGAATGAGGTACGAACCGGCAGCTTCTGAGCCGCGAGACGCAGCGACTCCTTGGCTACTTCCAGCGATACGCCGTCCGACTCGAACATGATTTGACCCGGCTTCACGCAGGCTACCCAATACTCGGGCGAGCCTTTGCCCTTACCCATCCGCACTTCAGCAGGCTTCTTGGTAATGGGTTTGTCGGGGAAAATGCGAATCCATACTTGCCCTTCGCGTTTCATGGCGCGGGTCATGGCGATACGAGCAGCCTCAATTTGGCGAGCCGTAATCCAAGACACTTCCAGCGACTTGATAGCGAACGAACCGAAGTCTATGGAGCTGCCGCGGTAGGCGAGGCCTGTTACGCGACCCTTTTGCATCTTGCGATACTTGGTCCTTTTCGGTTGTAACATTTGATTTTAATAAAAGAGAGTGTTCTGTAAGAGAGAGGGTCGAACAGCCGAACATTTCGCTTCGTTCACCCAAAGCGGCAAACGAAGCGAAATGGCTTGGCTTTGTTCTAGCGACGCGGGCCGCGAGCGGCACCACCGGCGGCTCCACCACCAGCGGCGGGGCCATTGCGACGGGGACCAGCGTTGTCGCCGCGGGGAGCACCACCGCCAGCGTTGCCGCCACGGTCATTGCCACCACGGCCACCAGCACCACCGTCACGACGCGGTCCGCGGTCGCCTTCACGACGCTCGCCACGGGGGCCACGGTCGTCACGACGTCCACCGGCATCGCCACCGGGGTTGGTGAGCTGCTGGTTGGGCGAGAGGTCGGGCTTGCCGAACACCTCACCGCGCATTACCCACACCTTGATGCCGATTTTGCCATACACGGTCTGAGCTTCCGACAAAGCGTAGTCG